>DASWDS010000559.1:0-23226 GCA_036395165.1 Anaeromyxobacteraceae bacterium
GAGGGTCATGGCCCGGACGCCGCCGTCGTGGAACTCGAGATCCGCCTGGAGCGCGCGCGAGACCCGGAGGGTGCGCCGCGCGTGCTGTCCCGGCTGCAGCGTCACGCGCTGCGCGGAGAGGAGCGCCCGCGCCAGCTCCTCGCGCGCGGCCTGGTAGCCCGCGAGGTCGCGGCCCGCGAGGGCCCCTTGCTTCGCCTTCGCGTGGAGCGCCCTGAAGCCGATCAGCCACTCGCCCAGACCCATGCGCGCTCCTCCCCTCGCGCCGGCATCCTAGTCGAGGGCCGGCGAGCGCCCAGCCCGTGAGCGCGGGACGGGGTGAGGTGCGTGGAGGGAGGCGCGGCGCGCCGGGGTGCGTACTACAGCGCCTTCTTCAGCTCGGGAGCGGGCTTGAAGCCCACCGTCTTCGTGGGGGCGATCTCGATCGCGGCGCCCGTCTGCGGATTGCGCCCCACGCGGCCGGCGCGCCGCTTCACGACGAAGGTGCCGAAGCCGGGCATCGAGAAGCGCTTGTCCTTCCGGATGGCGCGCGCGAGGTGGTCGAAGACGGCGTCGACGATGTCGGACACCTGCCGCTTCGACAGGTCCGGACGAGCCGACTGCACCTTCTCGATGAGGTCCGCCTTGGTCATGATGGAGCCTTCCCCCGTCGCTGAGGCCCGATGCTGAGCGCGCGAAATTACGCCCCGCCAGGATGCGCGTCAAGGCTCGCCGGGGCGAGAGATCGCTTGACAGCGCGGCGCTTTCTTCACCTGACCGGGACGGACCCTGCGTACGGGCGGAGCCCGAGCAGCGCGCGCGCCGCGGCCGGGGTGGCGGGCTCTCGCCCCGCCTCGCGCGCGAGCGACACGACGCGCTCGACGAGCTCGCTCGACCCCTTCGCGAGCACGCCCTTCGAGAGATGGAGGTTGTCCTCGAGGCCGACGCGCACGTGCCCGCCGAGCCGCAGCGCGACCGCCGCGAGCTCGAGCTGCGCCCGGCCGACGCCGGCCGCCGTCCACGGCGTCGGCTCGGGGAGGCCCTCCACGAGGAAGCGCAGGTTGCGCTCGCTCGCGCCCATCCCGCCGGGCACGCCGAGCACGAGCTGGACGTGGTAGGGCAGCGCGAGGTGGCCCTTCGCGAGGAGCCAGCGGAGGGTGTCGAGCATGCCCGCGTCGTACACCTCGCACTCGGGGACGAGCCGGCGCTCGCGGAGCCGGGCCGCGATCCTCACGATGTCGGGGCGCGTGTTCACGAAGACCTCGTCCCCGAAGTTCATCGTGCCGAGGTTGAGCGTCGCCATCTCGGCGCCGTCCACCAGCGAGCCGAGCCGCTCGTCCACGCTCATGCCGACCGCGCCTCCGGTCGAGACCTGGACGACGACGTCCGAGCCCGCCCCGCGGATGCGGTCGACGATCTCGCGGAAGTGCGCCCCCTCCTGCGAGGGCCGCCCGTCCGGCCAGCGCGCGTGCAGGTGCACCACCGCGGCGCCGGCGCGCCACGCGTCGACGGCCGCCTGCGCGATCTCGGCCGGCGTGTACGGCACGTACGGGCTCTGGGCCCGTTTGACCTCGGCGCCCACCACGGCGGCGGTGATGACGACCTCGCCCTGCTCGCTCATGGGCGCCTCTGCTTCTCCCTCGGGACGACGCACGTGCCGGTCGCCCGACACACGACGACCGGCTCCGCCAGCACCTCGGCCGCGCTGTCGGAGAGGTCGGGGCGGGGCGTGATGACCTTGCGCGCCTCGAAGCGCATGGCGCGCGAGGTGGCCCCCACGCGCGTGATCTCTCCGCTCGCCTCGACGTAGTCGCCGGCGTGCACCGGCGCGAGGAACTCGACGGCGTCGTAGGCGCGGAAGAGCCCCTCGTCGCCGTCGTGACGGATGAGGAGCTCGGTCGCGACGTCGCCGAACAGCGCGAGCAGGCGCGCGCCGTCGACGAGGTCCCCGCCGTAGTGCGCGTCCGCCTGCGACATGCGCAGCCGGATCGTGACCCTTTCCACGTCGGCCATCGGGCGTCCTCTCTCAGGGCATCGTCTTGCCCATCCGGCGCAGGACCTCGCCCACGATCCAGTTGGCGACGTCGGACGGGAGCGTCCCCGGCCCGAACCCCGCGTCGTAGCCCAGCTCGAGCGCCGTCCGGTGGTCGAGGCGCGGTCCACCCAGGATCGCGATCACCTGCCCGCGCACCCCGAGCCGCTCGAGCTCGTCGAGGAGCTGGCGCGCGTTGTCCTTGTGGACGTCGCGCTGGGTGACCACCTGCGACACGAGCACCGCGTCGGCGTGGCGCTCCTTCACGAGGCGCGCCAGCGCCGCGTTCTCGACCTGCGCGCCCAGGTTCTTGGCGTCGAGCATCGGGTAGCGCTCGAGGCCGTAGTCGCCCGCGTACCCCTTCATGTTCATGATGGCGTCGATGCCGACGGCGTGGGCGTCCGACCCGGTGCAGGCGCCGAGGACGACGATGCGCCGGCCGACCTCGCGCGCGATGATCTCGTTCAGCTCGTCGAAGTCCTTCTTGCGAACCACCTCGGGCACCTGGATGGCGGCGTAGTCCACCGCCGCGGCCGTGCGTCCGTACACGACGAAGAAGGTGTAGCCGTCGGCGGCGCGCTCCATCGCCGCCACGTGGACCTCGTCGAGCCCCATCTTGCGGGCGAGCTCCACGGCCGCCTCGCGCGCCCGCTCGCCGGCAGGGGCCGGCAGCACGAACGAGAGCTGCACGACGCCGTCGTCCCGGCGATCGCCGTACGGCCGGACGAGGTGCGGCTCCCCCGCGGTCATGCGCTCGGCCTCGTCACGAGCAGGGCGCTCGACGGGATGAGCCGCGAGGCGCGCAGCGCCTCCTCGCCGAGCGGCGACCGCCCGGTGAAGAAGACGCGGTACTGCTCGCCGCCGTCGCAGACCGCCCACGCCCACCCGTGCCACCCGCCCTGATCCGCCTCTTGCACGACGGCCTTGCGCCCGGCGAGCGTCGTCGGATGGCGCCGCACGTTGGTGAGCTTGCCGCTGCCGCGCGAGAGGAGCTCGTCCGCGTGCGCCAGGCACTCGGCGTCGTCCTTGAACGTCCTGTCCGAGAGCAGCGCGTCGATGCGCGCGTCGTTGGTGGGGCTCTCGAGGAGCACGTGCCGGGGATCTCCGCGCGCCTCCCACGCCGCGGGCGCCTCGAACGAGAGGCGGCCGACGGTGAACATGAGCATGCCCTCGTCGCCGGCGGGCGACGACTGGGGCCCCTGCTCCTGCGCGCGCTGGTGGACGAGGGTGCAGGCGCACAGAAGCAGCAGCGCCACGCCGACCCTCTCTCCGGCCCTCCCCCTTGCCAGGGGGAGGGGAACGAAATCCTTCGGTCTCATGAGGCGGTCCCCTCCAGGATCTCGAGGAACGGGTTGAAGTACCCCGGCTCGCGCTCGACGACGCCGGCGAGCCCCTTGCCGCCGTCCTCGGTGCGCGCCACGTCAGCGAAGCGCGCCTTGCCGATGGCGCGCATGAGGCCGTCCTCGGCCACCTCCTCGAGGAGCGCCAGCGCGCGGGAGAGCGTCTCGTTGGCGCGGCGCTCCACCATGCCGTCCGGCCGCAGCTCGATCTCCGCGCCCATGCTCCGCCACGCGCGGTAGACGTAGTCGGCGCTCTTCAGCGCCACGTACCGATCCATGAGGAAGGGGTTGTGCATCGCCTCCGTCATCATGCCGAGGAGCTGGATACTCTGCGCGGTGAGCTGGCTCACCACGTCCGCCATGACGTCATAGGCGTGGCTGAAGAAGATGTCCCCCTGCTTGTGCTTCGTGGGCGGCATGTACTTGATGGGCGCCGCCGGGAAGAGCGTCCGGACGAGGAGCGCCTGAGCGAGCTCGCGCGCGAGGGTGTCCTCGCGCGCCGGGTCGATCTCGAAGCTGTGGCCGAGCCCGATGAGCCGGTCCGGGAGGCCGGCGGCGTGCGCGAAGCTCTCGTTCACGAACTGCGAGGCGATGACGGTGTGCGCGGCCTCGTCCGCGTCGGAGGTGGTGATGTAGTTGTCCTCGCCCGTGTTGATGACGAGCTCGGCGAAGGCGCAGATGCGGCGCGAGAAGTACTGGTCGCACAGCGTCCGCTTCATGTTGATGTCGCGGAACAGGATCCCGTACATCGCGTCGTTGAGGAGCATGTCGAGCCGCTCCCACGCCGCCGCGAAGGCGATCTCGCTCATGCACAGCCCGGACGAGTAGTTCGTGAGGTGGACGTAGCGGCGGAGCCGGCGCGACTCCGCGTCGAGCGCCTCGCGCATGATCCGGAAGTTCTCCTGCGTGGCGTACGTGCCGCCGTAGCCCTCCGTCGTGGCGCCGTCGGGGACGTAGTCGAGCAGGGACTGCGCCGTGGAGCGGATGACGGCGATGACGTCCGCCCCCGCCTGCGCCGCGGCCCGTCCCTGCTCCACGTCGTCGTGGATGTTGCCGGTCGCGACGATGAGGTACTTGTGGGGGCGCGGGCCGACGCCGAGGTCGCGCTTCAGCGCCTCGCGCTCCCCGACGCGGCGGCGCAGCTCGGCAGCGGCCGCCCTCGCCTCGCGGCGCAGGTCGGCCAGCATCGCGGCCTCCTCGTCCTGCGCCAGGGGCGCGGGCGATCTCGGCAAGGCGGCGAACCGCTCGACGACCCGAGCCGGGTCGTGCGCGCCCGCGCGCTGCACGTAACCGAGCCACCAGGCGGCGCCGCGCCCGGTCAGCCCGCGCGCCTGCAGCTCGTCCACGATCAGGTTCACCCACGGGACGCCGCGCGGGCCCGCGCCGTGAAACCCGAAGAGGCGCAGCACCGTGCGCTCGATGGAGACCGTGGTGTGCCGCCGCACGTACTCGAGCACCTGCGCGGTGACGCGGTCCGCCAGGGCGCGGCAGCGCACCACGTTCGCCTCGTCGAGGCGCAGATCGGGCACGGTCCGGCCGTCGGCGAGCCGCATCGCTCGCTTGATATGCCCTGCCGGTCTCCCCCGCAAGGTTCTACTCAGGGCCTCGGCTGCGCCGGACCGCCGCCGGGAAACGCCACAGGAGCCGCGCGAGCGGCCCCACCGGCGCCTCGCCCGAGATGAGCGCCGCGAGCGCCTCCGCCACCGGACGGTCCGCCGCGACTCGGCGCCAGCGCGGGTCGGCCCCGTACAGCCTGAGCGCGATCCGCGAGGTGAGCTGCAGGAGCAGGCCCGATCGCGACGCGAGGAGCTGCGCGCGATAGTCCGCGAGCGAGGGCGCGCGGTTCCGCGCGGCGGCGCGGGCCGCGAGGGCGCCCGCGATCCGCCCCGACCAGAGCGCGTAACGGATGCCCTCCCCCGCCAGCGGATCGGCGCCCAGCGCCTCGCCGGCGAGGAGCGCCCTGCCCACGCCGACCGGCGCGCGCGGCTCGAAGAGCCGCATCGCGCTGGGGACCGCCAGGCCCAGCGCGACGCCTTCTCGCTCCGTGAAGCGCGACAGCGCCGCGTCGAGCGCGCCGTCGCGCTGGACCGAGTAGACCCCGCAGGTCTCGAAGCCGCGGCCGCCGTCGATGCACGGGAAGCGCCACGCGTAGCCCGCCACGCCGGCGTCGAGGTCGAAGAGGAGGTCCCCCTGCCGCGGCGACGGCTGGCGCGTCTCGCGGAGCGGCACGCGCCGGCCGGCGGGGAGCCCGAGCGCGCGCCGCGACGCGCCCCCGACGCCGTCGGCGGCGACGAGCGCGCGAAACCGCACCGGCCCCAGCGCGGTGCGCGCGACGTCCCCCTCGATGTCCTGGAGCGCGGCGCCCTCGACGACGCTCGCGCCCGCCGCCCGCGCCTGCGCGACGAGGTCGGCGTCGAGCTCCACCCGCCGGACGACGACCGCGGGATGCGGCAGCTCGACGCGCTGCGAGATGCCGGCCGCCCGCAGGACGACGTGCGTCGCCACTGCGTGCGGCACGCGCAGCGAGAGGCCTGCGAGCGCGAGCTCGCGCTGCCCGCCGCCGGTGATGGCGCCGCCACACAGCTTCTCGCGCGGGAAGCGCGCCGCGTCCACGACGGTGACCGCGAGCCCCGGCGCCGCGCCCCGGGCCGCGACGGCGGCCGCGCAGCCCGCCGGGCCGGCGCCCACCACGAGCACATCACACGATGCGTCCACCGCCCACCACCTCGTCGCCCGCGTAGAAGACGGCCGCCTGCCCCGGCGCCACGCCGCGCACGCGCGCCGAGAGCGCGACCTCCGCGCCGGCGCCGTCCGGCGTGGGCCGCACCTCGCCCAGCTCCCCCGCGTGGCGATGCCGCACCTTGACCCTCGCCGCGAAGGCCCCGGGCGGCGGGCGCCCCGCCACCCAGCGCGCCTCCTCGACGCGGAAGAGGTCGCGCGACGCCTCCTCGCCCGTGCCCACCACGACGCGGCCGGCCTCCGCCTCGATGCGCACCACGTAACGCGCCGACCCGCCGCCCAGCCCGAGCCCGCGCCGCTGCCCGACCGTGAAGCGGTGCACGCCGCGGTGCCGCGCCAGCACCTCGCCCGCCGTCGAGACGACCTCGCCCGGCCGTGGGCGCGACGGCGCGCGCAGCTCGACGAAGTCGCCCGCGTCGCCGCGCGTCACGAAGCAGATCTCCTGCGACTCCGGCTTCTCCGCGACCGGCAGCCCGAGGCGCGCCGCGATGCGCCGCACCTCCGGCTTCTCGAGCTCGCCGACCGGGAAGAGGACGTCGCGCAGCGCGTCCTGCGAGAGCCCGTACAGGAAGTAGCTCTGGTCCTTGCCATGCGATGACGCGCAGAGCGCGAGCCGGTCGCCCCTCGGCGCGATGCGCGCGTAGTGCCCGGTCGCGAGCCGCGCCCCGAGCGCGCGCGCCCGCGCCAGCAGCCAGTCGAACTTCACCTCGCTGTTGCACGCGACGCACGGGTTCGGGGTCCGGCCCGCGACGTAGTCGGCCACGAACCGGTCGATGACGGCGCGACCGAAGTGCTCCTCGAGGTTCGCCACGTAGAAGGGGATGGCGAGCGCGCGCGCCGCGGCGCGCGCGTCGTCCAGGTCGTCGGGCCCGCAGCAGCTCCGGCCGCGCGCGGGATCGGCGTAGTCGAAGACGCGCATCGAGACGCCGAGCACGTCGTGCCCCGCCTCCTTCAGGAGCGCGGCGGCGACGGAGGAGTCGACGCCGCCCGACATGGCCACCAGCACGCGCAGGACGGGGATTCTACCCGGAGACGCGGGCCGGCGGCGGCGAGGCGGCGACCGGCACGGCCGGGATCTCGATGAGGAACTTCGAGCCGGTGAAGTGGTGCACGCCGGCGCTCGGCTGCGAGTGTGGCGGGCTCTCGACGAGCAGGCGCCCGCCGTGCGCCTCGGCGATGCGCCGGGCGACCGGGAGGCCGAGCCCCGAGCCGGGTGGGCGCGCGTCATCCGGGCGATCGGCGTGGCGGAAGGGCTCGAAGATGCGCTCCTGCTCGGCGCCGACGACGCCGGGGCCCTGGTCGTAGACGGCGAAGCGCAGCCGATCGGCGGTGCGCGTCACCTCGACCAGCACCTCGCCGCCGTGCGGCGAGAACTTCACCGCGTTCTGCACCACGTTCGCGAGCGCTCGCCGCAGCTTGCGCGCGTCCGCCAGGACCGCGCCGCCGCCGGACGGGCGCACCTCGAGGTGGAGGCGGGCGTCGCGCGCGGCGCCGCGGAGCTCGTTCGCGACGTCCTCCGCGAGCGCGTCCGGGTCGACGCGGCCCGGCGCGAGCGGCGCCTGGCCCGACTCGAGGCTCGCGAAGTCGGCGATGTTGTCGACGATGCGCGTGAGCCTCGACGACGCCGCGGCCATGCCGTCGAGGACCTTGCGCTGCTGCGGCGAGAGCGGCCCCAGCCGCTCCGACAGGAGGATCTTGAGGTAGCCCGCGAGCGGCGTGAGGGGCGTCGAGAGCTCGTGCGCGAGGTCGTGGAGGAAGAGCGACCGCCGGCGATCGAGCGCCACCACGTGCTCGCGTGCGCGCGTCTCGGCCTCCGCAGTGAGGCGCTCGCGCTTCCCGCCCAGGAACGCCTTCACCTCGTCCACGAAGCTCGCCTCGTCGATCGGCTGCGCGATGAAGCCGTCCCACCCCGCCGCCAGCACGACGTCGTGCTCGCCGGAATCGCGCCCCACCGCGACGAACGGGATCTGCGAGAGCGCCCCCTCCTGCCGGAGCCGCGCGGCCACCTCGACCCCCTCCATGTCGGCGAGGCGCGTGTCGGCGAGGACGAGGTCGGGCGGGACGGTGCGGGCCCGCGCGATGCCGTCGCGCCCGGTCGCGCTCTCCTCGACCGCGAACCCGCCCTTCTCGAGCAGGCGGCGGACCAGGTCACGCGTGGGCGCGTCACTCTCGATGCACAAGACCCGCTGCGGCATCGCTCGCCTCGCCAGAAGTATAAGGTGCCGCGATGCGGCCGTCGCGCCGCTGGGCCCCTTTCTTCGCCAGCGTCACGACTCCCTGGCAGCCCACCAGGTCTTCAGCTCGGACGTGAGCGAGGCCCGCGTATTCAGGCCTGGTTCGTCGAGGACCCGTTCGAGCAGGTGGCGGAGCGCCTCGCCCACGGCGGGGCCGCCCCGCACCCCGAGGACCTCCATGACGGAGCGACCGTCGAGGGCCAGGTCGGCGACCGACACCGCCGGTCTCGATCGTTCGACGAGCGCGAGGCGGCGCCGGAAGGCGCGCAGGGCGGCGCGCTCCCGGCGGGAGCGGGCCAGCGGCCGCACGGCGCGCGCGTCGGCCTCCCAGAGCGCGAGGAGCGCCTCGATCCGGGCGCGTCCCAGGCGCGACATCCACCGGCGCACCTCGGGCGCGTCGTCCGGGGGCGGCGCCCGCCCCGGCTCGAGCAGGCACCCGTGGTCGAGGACGAGTGCCGCCGCCTGCTCGCAGACGGCGCCCGGGAAACGCATCCGCTCCAGCTCGCCGCGTGCCTTCCGCGATGCCGCGAGCCGGGGCTCGCCCGCGGCGAGCGCGTGCAAGAGCGCCGCGAGCCTGAGCGCGACCTCGGGCTGGATCGCGGCGGCCGCGTCGAAGGCGTGCGCGCGGACCTCGGGCGAGAGCGCCGCCAGCTCCCCGAGCACGATCGCGAGGAGGCCGGTCGCGTCGAGCAGCTCGAGGCCGCGCCGCGCGTGCGGCGCGACGAGGAGCCGCGAGAGCTCGTCGCAGATGCGCTCGATGGACACCCTGGCGGTGACGTGCAGCGCCGGACGGATCGCGGCCGCGGTGGCGCGGTCGAGGCGGAACCCGAGCTGCGCGGCGAAGCGCACGGCGCGCAGCGGCCGCAGCCCATCCTCGGCGAAGCGCGCCGCGGGGTCGCCGACGGCGCGGAGGACGCGCTTCTCCAGATCCGCGCGGCCGCCGAAGGGATCGCGGAAGGCCCTGCCGACAGGATCGTAGGCGAGCGCGTTCACGGTGAAGTCGCGGCGCGCGAGGTCCTTGTCGATGTCGTCGAGGAAGGTGACGGAGGACGGGCGCCGGCCGTCCACGTAGGCGCCCTCCCCGCGGAACGTCGTCACCTCGACCGGCAGGCCGTCCACGACGACCGTGACGGTCCCGTGCTCGGCGCCGGTGGGGATGACCTTGCGGAAGAGCGCCATCACGTCCTCGGGCCGCGCCGGCGTCGCGACGTCGTGGTCGCCGGCGCGCTCCCGGCCGAGGAGGAGATCGCGCACCGCTCCACCCACGATCCAGGAGCGGTACCCGGCGGCGTCGAGCGTCCGCAGGATGAACAGCACCGGCTCCGGGAAGCGCGCCCGGAGGAGCGCCTGCGGCGGGCGCGCCGCGGCGGCGCGGGCCGGCGCGCGGCGGCGGCGCACGGAGGCGGGGCGGCTGGACCGGGCGCGCGTGCTCATGCTGGTCCCGAGCCCCTCAGAGCGGGCCGAGGCTCTTTCCGCCCGAGCGGAGCAGCGCGCACCGCTGCTGGAAGAGGCGCCGCTCGTCGAGGAGCGCGGCCACGTGCGGGCCCGGACGAGCGGAAGGCGGCTGCGGCGCGTACGTCGCTCCGCGGAAGCTGTCATTCGCGCGGCCCGCCTGCGCTTCGTCATCGTCGATCCGGGCCGCGCCGGTGAGCGCCGCGTCGTCGAGCCAGGCCGGCAGCTCGCCGCGCCAGCACGCGTCCGCCTCGGCCTGGCGGCGCTCACCCGGATCCGCGGGCGGGCGCTGCGGGCGGATCTGGTACGTGCACGCCGTCGAGAGCAGGAAGAGCAAGAGCAGACGCATCACGTCCGAGATCCTAGCACTCCGCGCCCCGCGATCCCGCCTGGAGCTGACGTCCCGGCGACCTCGGAAGACGGACTCCAACTTGAAGGTGACCGCACCCGACGGGAAGGTGACGGACGCCCACCTCAACGCCGGCGAGGTGCGCTTCAGGAATGCCCTCACCCACGCGATCGAAGACACGGGCGACCGCTTCGGGGGATCCTGGTGACGTTGAGGAACGCGCCGCCCGCCAAGAAGTAACGGAGCGCCTACCCGACGCGCGGCCTCGTCCAGTTGGCCGTCAACCGTCCTGACCGCGACGGTCATGCTGTGGCGTTATTAGTGACCCCGCCGTGACTCGAACACGGGACCTGCGGTTTAGGAAACCGCCGCTCTATCCGGCTGAGCTACGGGGCCAAGACATTGCACACACGCCAAATATTTCGACCCTGGCGTTCGTTGGATGGGCGCCGGAACGGTCAGATACGTAGCCGATACGTAACGACTTCTCAAGCACGAACACTCCGCCGGCTGGCGACGACTGTGAGCCAGTTCCCGGTGTCTGCTCCGCAGCACTTTGCGGGGAAGGCTCCGGGCCTTGCAAGGAAGGGCAAGGCCCGGGCCCTCCCCGCAGAGCCCTACCGGGGGAGGCGGAGCGCCGCCTCCCCCGAACCCCCACCCGCGTGCCGCCGCTCCAACACTGGCTCATGATCTCTGGCGCGCGGCACCAGCGCCTCGTTCCAGTGGGAAGTGGCGCGCCCGCCCAGGCGTTCCCCCTCATCTTGGATGCCGGCGCGCGGAGCGTCCGCGGAACTGTGACCGTGGGTACGGGCCCCATCGACGCAGCGCGGTACACGCAGGGGAGCGTGATACAGTGCGTCCGTCCCATGCGAGAGCGATTCCGGTGAGCGTCACCGCGCCAGCACATGGCGTCTGGGCCTCGAAGCGTTCGCGCTCGCGATCGCTTGCGCCCTCGCAGCGCGACGATCGGGATCGCACCGGCGTAGCAGGGCCCTCCAGTGGATCCCAGGTCCTGGAGCAGCGCCGCGGCCCCGGTGTTCGCGTCCTGCTCGTAGAGGACAACCCTGGTGACGCGGACCTGGTTCGCGGTGCGTTCGCGCAGGCGAACGCAGAAGTGAATCTGGTACACGTCGAACGCATCTCGGAAGCCATCAAGCAAGTCGCGGAACGCGAGTTCGACCTCGCCCTGATCGACTTGTCGTTGCCGGACGCAGTCGAGCTCAGCGGGGTCGGTCGGTTGCGCATGGCGTTCCCGAGCCTGCCCATCGTGATCCTGACCTCACTCGACGACGAGCGGCTCGCGGCGAAGGCCGTGGCAGAGGGCGCGCAGGACTACCTCGTGAAGGGCGACATCCCGGCACCGCTGCTGATGCGCGCGGTGCGGTACGCCATCGAGCGTCAGCAGTACGCGGATCGCTCTCGGGCTCTCGCAGAGGAGCGGGCCACGCGAGTCGCGGCGGAAGCGCTCGCGACCGAGAACGCCCGCCTGTACCAGGAAGCTCAGCGAGCGCTCGGAGCACGCGACGAGTTCCTGGCCATCGCCTCTCACGAGCTCAGGGCGCCGCTCACCGCCATCCATCTCAATTTGGAAGCCATCCGCAAGAAGGTCGACGCCGCTGCGGCGGGAGACATCCTGCGCAAGATCGACGTCGCACTTCGCAGCAGCCGACGTCTCACGACCCTGACCGAGACGTTGCTCGACGTATCGCGGATCACGGCGGCACGGTTCACGATCCGCAAGGAAGCCTTCGACGCCGGGGGGCTGGTCAGGGACGCGATCGAGCAGTTCCGCGACAACGCCGTGGCAGCGGGTTGCGAGGTGAGCCTGCGCGCGGATGCACCTATCGTAGGCTGCTGGGACAAGATGCGGTTCGAGCAGGCGGTCACGAACCTCCTCTCGAACGCGATCAGGTACGCCCCCGGGGGGCCGATCGAGGTCTCGATCCACGAAGAGCTTGAGGATCTCGTGCTCATGGTCTCGGATCACGGGCCTGGGATCCCGGAGCCCGACCTCGCGCGAATCTTCGAACGGTTCGAGCGCGCCACGACCGCTCACCATCACCAGGGCGGCCTCGGATTGGGGCTGTACGTCGCGCGCGAGATCGCGATCGCGCACGGGGGGAGGCTGGAAGCCGAGAACCTGCCCACGCGTGGCGCGCGATTCACCCTTCGGTTGCCGCTCGAGACCCCTCCGCCGACCCAGGTTGACGGCGAAGCCTGATCCGTCAGCTGCGATTCCTGGCGACCGACGCGAGCAGGGTCTTGATGTCCACGGGTTTGTGGAGGATCTCATTCGCGCTGATCGGGTGGCGGGCGAGATCCCTGCTCGCCGTGATGACCACGACGGGAACGTCGCGCAGGACAGGATCGCGGAGTTGCTCGTCCCGGAACTCCCATCCGGTCATTCCTGGCATCATCAGGTCGAGCAGGATGAGCCCTGGCATCGCCTTCAGCGAGCGAAGGCCGGCCAGCGCTTCGCGCGCTCCGGCAAAGGCGAGCGTGCCATACCCGGCATCACGCAGGACATCATCGACGGTTTCCCGCAGATCGGGATCGTCGTCCACGACTGCGATCAGGCCCTGTCGCCTCACGTGCCCCCGGACCTCGGGGACGAGACCGCCCGCGGCAGCCGGACCGAGAACACCGAACCCGAGCCGGGCTCGCTCTCGACGGTGATCTTCCCACCGTGCTGCTCGACGAGACGCCGAGTGATGTACAGGCCTAGCCCGAGGCCGCCGAACTGGCGCGACGACACCGCCCGCTCGAACTGCACGAAGATCCGATCGACGTCATCGGGCGCGATCCCGATCCCGTGGTCCTCGACCTCGATGATGGCCTGCTCCTGCTCGGCCATCACTCGGACCTCGATCGGCTTCCTCTCGCCGAACTTCAAAGCGTTCGAGAGCAGGTTCACGAAGACGCGGTCGAGGGCGAGCCGGTCCCACGTCCCTCGAACGGGGTCGGGGCAGCGGAGCACGATCTCGGATCCGCTGCGGGATGCGACCTCCGCCAGCCGATTGATCGCATCGCGAGCAACGTCGCGCAGATCGACGTCCTCGCGCTCGAGCTTCGCCTGACCGCCGGCGATGCGCGACACGT
Source organism: Anaeromyxobacteraceae bacterium (assembly GCA_036395165.1). Classification (GTDB taxonomy): domain Bacteria; phylum Myxococcota; class Myxococcia; order Myxococcales; family Anaeromyxobacteraceae; genus Anaeromyxobacter_A. The sequence goes on from DASWDS010000559.1 coordinate 13,222, forward strand.
CCAGCAGCGACTCGATGAGCTGCCCGAGACGCGAAACCTGGCGTGACGCGCCGACGTAGTCCGCCGGGACCGCGCGATCACACGTCCCGCAGATCGAGGCCTGCTGCTTGACGGCGACCTGCTCCAGCTTGAGCTGGAGCACGGTCACGGGCGTGCGCAGCTCGTGCGCAGCGGCGGACAGGAACTCGTCGCGCGCGGCGACGGCGAGCCGCGCTTCCCGGTACAGGCGGCAGTTCGCGATCGCGACACCTGCGCGACGGCCGATCTCCTCCGCGACCGCGAGGTCGTCCGGGGCGAACCGACGGTCGAGCGCGGCGAACACGATCGCCCCGAGAACCTCCTCGTTCAGCCGGATGGGAACGACCATCGCAGACCGGGTACCCAGCTCCTCGAGCGCAGCCCTCCAGGGCGCCGGTACCGAGCCGGCCCGCACGTCCTGGTAGAGCTCGGATCGCGCGCTCGCAGCGACCGCATCGGGACCGCGGGTAGCCTCGCGAGCCGCGACGTCCAGTGTCGCCTCGATCGCAGCAGATCCGGCGCCGTCACGGTGCACCGTGACCCACCGCGGCGCGTCTTCGCCGGTGTCCCTGATCCTGATGGCGCACCAGTCCGCGAGCCGAGGGACCACGACGGAGGCGAGTGACGCGAGCGCGTGCCGGTCCTCGAGCGAGTGCGAAACGGCCGTGCCGGCGGCCGCGAGCAGCGACATGCGCTCGCGCGCCGCCTCGGCGGCAGCCCGCGCCGCGCGCTCTGCCGCGAGGAGCCTCGCGTGCGCCGCTTGCTCGTGACGTGCGATCGCATAGCGCAGCGCGCGCGGGACGAGCGCCGCGTCCGCAGCTCCCTTCAGGAGGTAGTCCTGCGCGCCGGCCTGGATCGCCGCCGCTCCGAGAGCCCGATCCGCACCGGTGAGGACGACGACGGGGACTTCAGGAGCAGCCGCGCCGAGCTTTTGCAGGCCCTCGAGCCCGAGGGCGTCCGGGAGCGTGAGATCGAGCAGGATGACGTCGGGCGCGGGCGAGGCATGAACGCGCGTGAGCGCGTCGGAGAGCCTCGCGACGGCTTCCAGCTCGAACGCCCCTGCTCCCGAGTCCTCGAGCGAGAGCCGGACGAGATCGGCGTCGCCTGGGTTGTCCTCGACGAGGAGGACACGCGCTGCTGTCGCCTGCTCCTGGGCCCGGATCATCGACTGACCTGCCGCCCTCCCCGGATGGATCGCACGGGGCTCACCAGGTCACTGCGGCGGTCGGGAGCTTCACTACCCTGAGCCAGAAATGCGCCACGGCGCCGACCGCGGCGAGGAACTCGTGCAGGTCCACCGGCTTCGTCACGAAACAATTGGCGTGGAGCTGATAGGACTCGAGGAGATCCGGGCGCGCGTGGGACGAGCTCAGGATCACGATGGGGATGTGCTTCAGCTTCGGGTCCTCCTTCACGCGGGCGAGCACCTCGCGCCCGCTGAGCTTGGGGAGGTTCAAGTCGAGGAGCACGAGATCCGGGTCCTTCGCGGCCGCGTGTCGGCCCTCCTTCCTGAGGAACTCGATGGCCTCCGCGCCGTCGCCTGCGACCGAGACGTCGCACCGGAACTCGCGGACCGCGTCGATCACGAGATCCACGTCCCCGGGGTTGTCCTCCACCAGGAGGAGGTGCATCCGCCGGGCGATGTTCTCTTCGTCCATGGCTCTAACCGCCGTCGCGCGGGAGGGTGAAGTGGAACTTCGACCCGGCGCCGGGCTGGGACTCGACCCAGATCCGCCCGCCGTGACGCTCGATGACCTTCTTGCAGATGGAGAGGCCGATGCCGGTGCCGGGGTACTCGGCGCGAGTGTGCAGCCGCTGGAAGATGACGAAGATCCGGTCCAGATACTGCGGGTCGATGCCGATCCCGTTGTCGCGCACCTCGAAGCGCCACTCCTTGCGATGGGGGACGGCGGAGACGTGGACCGCCGGCGCCTCGCCGGACCGGCGGAACTTGATGGCGTTTCCAACGAGGTTCTGGAACACCTGGCTGAGGCGGCCGGCGTTCCCCGTGAGGGTGGGGAGGGGGCCGCGGGTCACCGCCGCGTGGCTCTCCTCGATCGCGGATCGCAGGTTGAGGAGCGCCTGATCGAGCGCCGCGCCCATGTCGACCACCCCCGACGGCTCTTCGACCCGGCCGACGCGGGAGAACTCGAGCAGGCCACCGATGAGCGCCTGCATGCGCTTCGCGCCTTCGACTGCATAGTCGACGTACTTCTGCGCCTGCTCGTCCACCTGCCGGGAGTAGCGCTTCTCGAAGAGCTGCACGTAGCTCGAGACCATCCGGAGCGGCTCCTGGAGGTCGTGCGACGCGACGTAGGCGAACTGCTCGAGCTCCGCGTTCGACCGCGCCAGCGCGTCCGTCTTTTCCCGCAGCGCGTCCTGGGCGGCGGCGCGCTCGGTCACCTCGCGGCGAAGCTCCGCGTTCACCGCCTCGACCTTCCGCTTCTCGTCCTCGAAGTCGTCGAGGATGTTGAGGACCGCTCGCTGGGTCGCCTCGAGCCGCTCCTTCTCGCCGCCGAAGTCCTCGAGGATGTTCAGGAGGGCGCGGTGCATCGTGCCCTGCCGCGACCGCTCCTCGTTGCTGTCGTCGAGGATGTTCAGGACCGCGCGCTGCGTCTCCTCCAGCCGCAGCTTCTCGTCGCCGAAGTCGTCGAGGATGTTCAGGATCGCCTTCTGCGTATCGGCCTGCAGCAGGCGCTCCCCCCCGAAGTCCTCGAGGATGTTGAGGATGGCGCGGTTCGTTTCGGGCTGGGACAAGTCGAGCCCCGCCCCGTCGGCTGGCGGCAGGGACATCAGCGCGAGAGCCTCTCCGGAGGGACGGCCTTGCGGAGCTCCTCGATCTCCTTCTTCAGCTCGATCATCTTGAGCTCGCGCCCCACGGTGAGCCGCTGGAAGCGTTCCAGCTCGCCGAGGCGCTCGAGCTCGCGGGTCCGCTGCTCGGCCACCTCCGTCTCCGCTTTCTTCTGCGCGCTGACGTCGCGGGCGGCGGCGAACACGCCGAGCACGTTCCCGCGCACGTCCTTGTACACCGACGCGTTGTAGAGGACGTTCGTCAGCGCCCCGATCCGGTGGCGGATGGTGAGTGGGTAGTCGGTCACGAACCCCTTCGAGAACACCTGCTGGTACCCCTCGCGCGCCTTCTCTGGCTCGGTGAAGTAGTCGGAGAAGTCCGTCCCGATGAGCTTCTCGCGCGGGACGCCGGTGGCCTTGATCGTCGCCTCGTTCACGTCGGTGATCTTGCCCTCGGAGCTGATGGTGACGAGAGGGTCGAGCGAGGCCTCGACGAGGCTGCGGGCGTATTGCGAGGCTTGCTTCTGGGCGGTGACGTCGCGCGCCGCCGCGAACACCCCGAGCACGTTGCCCCGCGCATCCTTGTACACCGAGGCGTTGTAGAGCACGTCGGTGAGCTTGTTGTTCTTGTGGCGGATGGTGAGCGGGTAGTCGGTGACCGCCCCCTTCTCGAACACCTCCTTGTACCCCTCGCGCGCCTTCTCCGGCTCGGTGAAGTAGTCCGAGAAGTCCGTCGCGATGAGCTTCTCGCGGGGAGCGCCGGTCACCTGCGCCGTCGCCTCGTTGACGTCGGTGATCTTGCCCTCCGGGCTGATGGTGACGAGCGGGTCGAGCGAGGCCTCGATGAGGCTCCGGGCGTACTGCGAGGCCTGCTTCTGCTCGGTGACGTCGCGCGCCGCGGCGAACACGCCGAGCACCTTCCCGTTCCCGTCCTTGTACACCGAGGCGTTGTAGAGCACGTCCGTGAGCCGATTGTTCTTGTGACGGATGGTGAGCGGATAGTCGGTGACGAACCCCTTCGCGAACACCTGCTGGTAACCCTCGCGCGCCTTGTCGGGCTCGGTGAAGTAGTCCGAGAAGTCGGTCCCGATGAGCTTCTCGCGCACGATCCCGGTGACCTTGATGGTCGCCTCGTTCACGTCGGTGATCTTGCCGGCCGGGCTGATGGTGACCAGCGGGTCGAGCGACGCCTCGATGAGGCTCCGCGCGTACTGCGAGGCCGCCTTCTGCTCGGTGACGTCGCGGGCGGCCGCGAACACGCCGAGCACCTTCCCGCGGGCGTCCTTGTACAGCGAGGCGTTGTAGAGCACGTCCGTGAGCTGCCCATCCTTGTGGCGGATGGTGAGGGGATAGTCCGTCACGGACCCCATCGAGAACACCTGCTGGTAGCCATCGCGCGCCTTCTCGGGCTCGGTGAAGTAGTCGGAGAAGTCGGCCGCGATGAGCTTCTCGCGCGGGAGGCCGGTGACCTTGATGGTCGCCTCGTTCACGTCGGTGATCTTGCCCTCCGGGCTGATGGTGACGAGCGGGTCGAGCGACGCCTCGATGAGGCTCCGGGCGTACTGGGACGCGGCGCGGAGCTGCTCGTCGGCGCGCTTTCGCTCGGTGATGTCGCGCGAGATCGACGAGACACCCACGATCTTGCCGGCGTCGTCGAGGATCGGCGACACCGTGAGCGAGATCGATATCGTCTTGTTGTCCTTGCGGACCCGGACGGTCTCGTAGTGCTCGACCCGGCCGCCGTACCGGATCTTGGTGAGGATCTCGTCCATCTCCTCGGGGCGATCGGGATGGCTCAGGATCGAGATGTTCCTCCCGAGGATCTCGTCGGCGGTGTAGCCGTACATGTGCTCCGCGGCCGGGTTCCAGCTGGTGATGATCCCGTCGATCGTCTTCGAGTCGATCGCGTCGTCGGACGAGTTCACGATCGAGGCGAGGAGCGTCTTGGTAGACCCCGTGCGCTCGGTGATGTCGCGCGCGATCGACGAGACGCCCACGACCTTGCCGGTCTCGTTCAGGATCGGCGAGACCGTGAGGGAGATGGAGATCCGGCGGCCGTCCTTGCGAACCCGGACGGTCTCGTAGTGCTCGACCCGCTCACCGCTGCGGATCTTCTCGAGGATCTCCTCCATCTCCTCGGGGCGATCCGGATGACTCAGCATCGAGATGTTCTTGCCGATGATCTCGTCGGCGGAGTACCCGTACATCTGTTCGGCGGCGGGGTTCCAGCTGGTGATGATCCCGTCGAGCGTCTTCGAGTCGATCGCGTCGTCGGACGAGTTGACGATCGACGCCAGGAGTGTGGCGCCCCCGCGCTCGGTGATGTCGCGCGCGATCGACGAGACGCCCAGGACCTTGCCGCCATCGTCCAGGATCGGCGACACCGAGAGCGAGATGGAGATCCGGCGGCCGTCCTTGCGGACGCGGACGGTCTCGTAGTGCTCGACCCGCTCACCCTTGCGGATCTTCTCGAGGATCTCGTCCATCTCCTCGGGGCGATCCGGATGGCTCAGCATCGAGATGTTCTTCCCGAGGATCTCCTCGGCGGAGTAGCCGTACATGCGCTCCGCCGCGGGGTTCCAGCTCGTGATGACACCGTCGAGCGTCTTCGAGTCGATCGCGTCGTCCGACGAGCTCACGATCGACGCGAGAAGCGTCGTGGAGGCCGCCGCGATGGCGCGCGACCTCCCGCCCTGCTGCTGCTCGCGTGAGTCGGGCTTGCGCATTCGATGGTCTCCTCGGTCAGTCCGGACAGTCAGTCCGAGCGCGCATTGTGCCGGTCATGCGGGGTGCCCACAAGAGCGGTAGGGATCATACCCGGACAGGGTACGGCAAAGGTCCGTTCAGGCGGTCGGCCCTTTCCGGCAGCTCGACTGGGCGTCCGGGCGCGTCGGGAGGCGGCCGCGGGCGACCCGAGCCGCGCCGGCGTCGAGGACCTCACGCCGGCGCCGCCCGCGCGGTCGCTTCCTCCGGAGCGGCCTCCACGCGCGCCGCGCGGTGATCGCGGGCGATGAGCAGGTAGATGGCCGGCACGAAGAAGAGCGTGAAGACGGTGCCGATCGCCATCCCCGCCACGAGGACGAGGCCGATGCTGTTGCGCGCCGCGGCGCCGGGGCCGGTCACGAGCGTGAGCGGGAAGTGGCCGCAGACGGTCGCGGTGCTCGTCATGAGGATGGGGCGGAGCCGCGTCAGGGCGGCGTTCTTCACCGCCTCCAGCTTCGGCATCCCCTGCTCCTGCAGCCTGTTCGAGAACTCGACGATGAGGATGCCGTTCTTCGAGACGAGCCCGACGAGCGTCACGAGCCCCACCTGCGAGTAGACGTTCAGCGTCGTCGTCCAGTGGTCGGTGAAGAAGTGCAGGTTCGGGTTCGGCATCTTGAGGAACGTCATCACGAGCGCGCCGAACATGCCGAGCGGCACCGAGCCGGCGAGGATGACGAACGGATCGCGGAAGCTGTTGAACTGCGCGGCGAGCACGAGGAAGATCAGCACCACCGCCAGGATGAACGCCGGGACGAACTTGTTGCCCTCGACGCGGAGCTGGCGCGACTCGCCCGTGTAGTCGATGGTGTAGCCCTTCGGCAGGATGGTCGCGGCCTGGTCCTCGAGGTAGCGCAGCGCCTCGTCGAGCGGCCGGATGGCGACGCCGCTGATCTTCACCGCGTTGAGCTGCTGGAACCGGTTCAGCGCGCGCGGCGTGACCTTGTCGCGGATCTTCGCCACCGCGGAGAGCGCGACGAGCTGCCCGTTCGGCCCCGTCACGTAGACGTCCTTGAGCTGCTCCGGGTTCATGCGCTCCGACCGCAGGAGCTGGGGGATCACCTTGTAGCTGCGGCCGCCGATGCTGAAGCGGTTGACGAAGTTGCCGCCCACCGCCGCCGCGAGGTCCTGGCCCACGCCCTGGAGGCTCAAGCCCAGCTCGGCCACCTTGTCCCGGTCGATCTCGATCTCCGACTCGGGCTGGTCGATCTTCACGTCGATCTGCGGCGGGAACGCGAAGATGCCGCTCGTCGCCGCCTTCTGCTGGAGCTGCTGCGCGAAGCCGAGGATCTCCGAGCTCTCCGCGGTCGAGGCGAGCACGACCTCGACCGGGAACGTCCCGCCTCCCGGCAGCGCGGGCGGCAGCACCGGGAAGGTCTGGATGCCGGGGATGGCGGCCACCTTGGCCTGCACTTCGGGGAGGATCTGGAAGGTGTTGCGCTTGCGCTCGGTCCACGGCTTCATGCCCACGCCCCAGAACCCGCCGTTCGGGAAGGTGATCTGGAACGTGAACTCCGCCTCCGGCTCGCCCATCACGGCCTGGTTCACGGCGCGGGTGGACGGCATGATCTGGTCGAGCGTCGAGTTCGCCGGCGTGTTGACGATCCCGAAGATGACGCCCTGGTCCTCCGTCGGCGCGAGCTCCTTCGGCGACTGCGAAAACATGAGCAGCGCGAGCACGCCGAAGACGCCCCAGGCCACGTAGATGGCGCGGCGCGCCCCGAGCGCGGCCTCGAGGGCGCGCCCGTAGAGCGCGCGCAGGCGGTCGAAGCCGCGGTTGATGCGGCCCGAGAGGCCTCTCTCCTCGTGCCCGCCCTTCAGGAGGTACGCCGACATCACCGGCGAGAGGGTGAGCGCGACGACGCCCGAGATGGTGACCGCGCCGGCGAGCGTGAGCGCGAACTCGCGGAAGAGCGAGCCGGTGAGCCCGCCCTGGAACGCGATGGGCGTGTAGACCGCGGCGAGCGTGATCGTCATCGAGATGATGGGCCCGACGAGCTCGCGCGCGCCGACGAGCGCCGCGTCCACGGGCCTCATCCCCTCGCGCAGGTGGCGCTCGACGTTCTCCACCACGACGATGGCGTCGTCCACGACGAGCCCCACCGAGAGGACGATCGCGAGCAGGGTGAGCAGGTTCACCGTGAACCCGAACACCTGCATGAGGAAGACCGCGCCGATGAGCGAGACCGGGATCGCCACCACCGGGACGAGCACCGATCGCAAGGAGCCGAGGAAGAGGAAGATGACCACCACCACGATGAGGAGCGTGTCGCGGAGGGTGGACTCCACCTCGTGCACGGCGCTCTGGATGTACGCCGTGGCGTCGTAGGCGATGAGCGCCTTCACCTGCTCGGGGATCTCCCTCTGGAGCCCCTCCATCTCGACGCGGATCTTCTTGATGACGTCGAGGGCGTTGGCGTTGGGGAGCGCCCAGACGCCGATGAAGACCGCCGTCTGTCCGCTGAAGTTGACCGCCGCGTCGTAGTCCTCGGCACCGAGGACCACGTCGGCCACGTCGGCGAGCCGCACCACCGTTCCGTCGCGCTCGCGGATCACGAGCTGCTGGAACTCGCGCACGGAGCGCAGGTCGGTGTTGGCGGTCAGGTTCACCTGGACGAGCGAGCCCTTGGTCGTGCCCACCGCCGCCAGGTAGTTGTTCGCCTGGAGCGCCTGGCGCACCTGCGCCGGGCTCACGTTCATGGCGGCCATGCGGTCGGGCTTGAGCCAGATCCGCATCGCGAAGGTGCGAGCGCCGAGGATGTCGGCGCGCTGCACGCCCTCCACTGCGGTGAGGCGCGGCTGCACGACGCGCACGAGGAAGTCGGTGATCTCGTTCTGCTTGAGGAGGTCGGACGAGAACGACAGGTAGGCCGACGCGAACTGGCTCTCCGCCGACTCGATGTTGAGGATCGGCACCTCCGCCTCGGGCGGGAGGTCGCGGCGCACCTGATCCACCTTGGAGCTGATCTCGGCGAGCGCCCGCGTCGCGTCGTAGTTGAGGCGCAGGCGGGCGCGGATGGTGGAGAGGCCCTGGTGGCTCTCCGACTCGATGTAGTCGATGCCGTCGGCCGCCGCGATGACGCGCTCGAGGGGCGTCGTGATGAACCCGCGCACCAGGTCCGCGTTGGCGCCGACGTAGGCGGTGGTGACGGTCACCGCCGCGCTCTCGCTGCGCGGGTACTGGCGGACGTTGAGCGTGCGGATCGCCTGCACGCCCGCGATGATGATGACGAGGTTCACGACCAGCGCGAGGACCGGGCGCCGGATGAACAGGTCGGTGAGCTTCATCGGTGCGCTCCCCTCCCCTCACCGATCCGCCGGCTTCGGGGCGAGCTGCGCCTCGGGCGCGAGCGCGTTGTTCACCACCACCGGCATCCCGTTGCGCAGCTTGAACCCGCCGGACGAGACGATCGTCTCCCCGGCGGCGAGCCCCTCGGTGACCGCCACGAAGTCGCCGCGGCGCTCTCCGAGGCGGACGAGCTTGCTCTTCGCGACGGTGGACGTCTTGCCGGTCTCGTCCTTCTTCTGCTCCAGCACGAACACCGAGTCGCCGTAGGGCGCGAAGAGGACGGCCGTGGCGGGCACGACGAGGACGGGGCGCTTCTCCGAGGAGAGGACCTCGACGTTCGCGAACATGCCGGGCCTGAGGCGGCCGTCGCCGTTGGGGAAGGTGGCGCGGACGCGCACGTTGCGCGAGGCGACGTCCACCTCCGGGTTGATGGTCGTGACCTCGCCGTCCCAGCTCACGCCGGGGAAGATGTCGGTGCGCATGCGCGCGCGCTGGCTCGTGCGCAGCTCGGCGAGCGCCTGCTGCGGGAGCCAGAAGTCGGCGTAGACAGGGTTCACCGACTGCAGGGACGCGATGGGCGCGCCAGCGGAGATCGCCTGCCCCAGCTCGACCTGCCGGATGGCGACGCGGCCGTCGAAGGGCGCGCGGATGGTCTTCTTGGCGATCGTCGCCTGCAGCGTCGCGACCTGGGCCTCCGTCTGCTTCGCGCGCGCCTCGGCGGCGTCGAGGTCGGCCTGCGAGTTGGCCTCGCTCCTGCGCAGGTTGCGGGCGCGCTCGAGGCTCGACTTCGCGAGCTGGGCGTCGGCGGCCGCCGCCGCGAGCTGCGCCTCCTCCATGGACGTGTCGAGCTTCACCAGCACGGCGCCCTTCTTCACCCAGGCGCCCGACTCGAACCCGATCTCGCGGATGGTGCCGGCCAGCTCGGCGCCGACGGTCACGCCGCGGACGGCCACCAGCGACGCGATGGCAGCGCGCGACCCCTCCCACTCGCTCGCCTCGACCCGCGCCGACGTGACGGACTCGGGAGGCGGCACGAACGACTTCCCGGCCTTGATCATGGAGCCGATCTGTCCGGCCTTGATCCCGACCAGCGCGCCGATCACCAGGGCGAGCCCGGCGACGATTGCGATCCAGAGCTTGGTCTTCGT
>DASWDS010000560.1:0-5012 GCA_036395165.1 Anaeromyxobacteraceae bacterium
GGCCTCGCCGCGGCGCTCGCCGACCTCGACGCCTACCTCGCCGCCGCGCCGTCGGCCGAAGACGCGGACGAGGTCCGGGACCTCGCGGAGCAGCTGCGCGGGCGCGGCAGCGGGCTCCTGAACTGATAGTGATCCTGGGCCTACGTCTTCTTGTTGAGCTCGGGGAGCATGAGGCGCGCCACGGGCTCGCCGCCCACGAGGTGCCGCTCCACGATCTCGGGCACGTCCTCGACGCGGACGTGGCTGTACCAGACGCCCTCCGGGTAGACGACGAGGGACGGGCCGTACGCGCACGCGTCGAGGCAGCCGGCGGCGTTCGCCCGCACGGCGCCCTTGAGCCCACGCCGCTTCAGCTCCGCCTTGAGCGCCTGCCTGATCGCCTCGCTGCCCTTGGCGCCGCAGCTGCCGCGCGGGTCCTCGGGTGGGCGGCGGTTCTCGCAGACGAAGACGTGATGGCGGAAGCGCGCCATCTGCTCTCTTTATCGCAGCGAGAGGCGGGCCGCACGTTGGACGGCGTGCCTTCTGCCGCGGGCGATCGCCGGGGCGCTCGGCGCACGAGCGGATGGGCCGCGGGGCGAGCTCCAGGCGGCGGCCGTCGTCCCATGGGGACGGCGCTCCCCCGGCCCGATGCCCATCATGTGCGTGATGGAGGAGCGCCCGATGGACTACCGCTTCGATCACTTCCGGCGAGAGCAGCTCGCGGACGACCTCGAGTTCCGCGCCGGCAAGGAGCCAGGCTGGCAGGTGCCGGACTTCGACCTCCCGACCGTCACCGGCGGCCGCGTCCGGAAGTCCGACTACATGGGCCGGCGCCCGGTCCTCTTCACGTTCGGCTGCCTCACCGATCCGATGACCGCCAGCGCGGCCCCGGTGCTGAAGCGGCTGCACCGCGACTTCGGCGACGCCGTCGCATTCATCACCGTCTACGTGCGCGAGTCGCACCCGGGCGAGCACATCCCGCAGCCGGAGACGTTCGAGGTGAAGATGCGCCACGCGCGCATGCTGCGAGAGCGCGACGCGCTGCCGTGGACGGTGGCCGCGGACGACGTGGACGGCGCGTTCCACCGCGCGCTCGGGGCGAACTCGAACGCCGCGCACCTCATGGACCCGAACGGCAACGTCGCGTTCCGGACGCTCTGGTCGAACGACGAGCGGGTGCTGCGCGGCGCCCTCCGTGCGCTCGTCGCCGGAAGGCCGGACCATCCCTTCGAGCGCGAGCGGCGCGTCGTGCCGATGGCGCGCGGCCTCGCGCGGGTGGACGAGGTGGTGCGCGCCGCCGGCCCGGGGGCGGTCCAGGACCTGCGGCGAGAGACGCCGCTCGTCTACGCCGCGGCGGAGGTGGCGTGGATCTGGCGCACGCTCACGCCGCTCGGTCGCGTGACGGTCGCCGCGGCGGCGGCGGCCGCGGTCGCGGCGGTCTACGGCGGGGTGCGGCTGCTGGCGAGGCCCGCGAGGACGAGCCGCTAGTGCTGCTCCGCAGAAGTTGTGAACGAGCTCCTCGTCTCTCTGCTCCGCAGCACTTTGCGGGGAAGGCTCCGGGCCTTGCAAGGAAGGGCAAGGCCCGGGCCCTCCCCGCAGAGGCCTACCGGGGGAGGCGGAGCGCCGCCTCCCCCGAACCCCCACCCGCGTGCCGCGCGCCCCAGCACCGGCTCATGATCTCTGGCGCGCGGCACTAGGACGTCGACGACCGCAGGACGCCGAGGAAGTCGCCCGGCGACAGGAACCGCACGCCCTCGTGCGTCCCGAGCGCGAGCAGGTGCCGGCGGTCCAAGGACACGACGAACTCGGCTCGCGCGGCCAGCGCCGCCGCCACGTACTTGTCATCCTTCGGATCCTTCGCGACGACGCGCACCTCGTCGGTCGCTTCGACCCGCTCCGCCGTTCCCACGATGGCGTCCACGAACGCGAAGCGGTCGAGACGTGGCGCCGCCCGCTTCACCTTCTCGCGCTCCACTGCATCGCGGTACTCAGCCTCGATCTCGTCCGTGACCACGAGATCGAGGGCACCGAGGGCCGCCGCCTCGATCACCACTCGCGAGGCGGAGCGGGGATTCTTCGTGGCCACCGCCGCCACGATCACGCTCGCGTCGAGGATGACCCTCACTCCTCGCCCCGGAGCTCGCGCTTCACCGCGGCTCCGAGCTCGGCGGCTTCCTCATCGCTGATGTCGCCCGGCGGCAGCTCGGCAAGCAACCGCTTCAGACGGGCGCGCTCGTGCTCGCGGATCACCTGCCGGGCCTTCTCCTCAGCCGCCTGGCGGAGGAACTCCGAGGGCCGCTTCTGCTCGAGCTTCGCGGCGCGCCGGACGAGCGCTCGGAGGCCCTTGGTCGTCCGGTAGGTCTCGACCGTCTTCGTCGCCATGGAACTCGTGTTACGTCTGTCCATATCGAAATGCAAGCGCCGAGAGGGGAGCGCGGACCGCCATCAAAGACCGTTCGTCCTCCCCCTGAGCCGCCCGACGGCCAAAGGCGCTCGCTGCTCCCGCTGTGACCCCGCGATCCTCGCCGCAGCCATGTCAGAAGGCACTCGGGCGCCTGAGCGCGTCACCGACGAAGGCGATGTTCCCCGATCACCGCGTCGCCCGTGACCTCGTGGCTCACGCTCGCCAGGTCGTCGGATGCGTTCTAGTCGTCGCTCTCGAGGAACTTCTTCCCGAGCTCGATCGATCGGATGGTGGCCGCCTCGACGGCGTCCATGAGCGTCGTCCGCAGCCCGCCGGCCTCGAGCGTGTGCAGCCCCGCGATGGCGGTCCCGCCGGGGCTCGTCACCTGGTCCTTGAGGCGGCCGGGGTGCTCGCCCGTCTCGATGAGGAGCTTGGCCGAGCCGAGGACGGTCTGCGCCGCGAGCTCCTGCGCCGTCGTCCGCGCGAGCCCCACCTTCACGCCGGCGTCGCTCAGCGCCTCGATGATGAGGAAGATGTACGCGGGGCCGCTCCCCGAGAGCCCGGTGACGGCGTCGAGCAGCACCTCGTCCACCACGACCGACTTCCCGATGGCGTCGAAGAGGGCGCGCGCCTGGTGCAGGTCGTCCTCGGTGGCGTGCTCTCCGGCCGAGAGCGCCGTCGCCCCGGCGCCCACCAGCGCCGGGGTGTTGGGCATCGTCCGGATGATGCGGACGCCGTGCCCCACCTTGCGCTCGATGGCCGCGATCGGAACGCCGGCCGCGATCGAGATGACGAGCTTCTTGTCCGTCAGCACCGGCGAGATCTCGTCGAGGAGCTTGTTCATCACCTGCGGCTTCACCGACAGGATCACGATGTCGGCGCCCGCCGTCGCTTCCTTGTTGGAGCGGGTGAAGCGCACGCCGTAGCGCTGCGTGAGCACGGGGCCGCGCTCCTCGCTGCGATCGCTGCAGATGATCTCGCGTGGCTCCGCGACGTTCGCGCGGAGGAGCCCCTTCACGAGCGCCTCGGCCATGTTGCCGGCGCCGAGGAAGGCGATGGTCTTTCCGAGTGCCATCGCGCGACTCTACCCCGTCTCTAGCCGATGATGAACTCCTCGGGCGCGGTCCCTCCGCGCGCGAAGCGGTCCACCGTGAACCGCTCGAAGATGGGGTCCGGCGCCTCGCCTGCCATCCAGGCGGCCATCAGCTCTCCCACCGCCGGCGCCATCATGAAGCCGTGGCCCACGAATCCCGAGAGCTGAAGGAAGTTCTCGAACCCGGCGGGCCCCAGGATGGGGTTGTTGTCCGGCGTGACGTCGTAGCAGCCCGCCCACTGGCGGACGACGCGCAGGCTCGCCGTGAGCGGCGCGCACGCGGTGACGGCGCGGGCGAACCGCGCGAGGAAGCGCAGGGTCGAGCCGAGCGCGATGCCCTCCGGCTCGGCCGGGTCGCCCATGCCGCCGACCACCTCACCGCGCTGCGACTGCGAGAAGTAGAGGCCGCTCCCGAGCACCGAGACGAGCGGGTCGAGCCACGGCTTCGTCGGCTCGGTCACCAGGATCTCGTGCCGCGTGGGCCGGTTCGGTAGCGCCACCCCCGCGAGCGCCGCGACCTCCTTCGACCAGGCCCCGGCCGCGTTGACGACGACGTCGCACGCGATGCGGCCGCGATCGGTGACGACCGCCGCGAGGCGCTTCGCCGAGCGCTCGAACCCGGTGGCGCGCGTGAAGGTGAGGACCTTCACGCCGAGGGCCTCGGCGCGCGCGGCGTAGCCCCATAGGAACGGCCACGGGAAGACGACGCCGTCGTCGGGGTTCCACGCCGCGGCGACATAGCGCGAGGTGTCGAGCTGCGGGACGATGTCCCCCGCCTCGTCGGGGGTGATGACGCGCGTCCGGAGCCCGTGCGCCTCGTGGAAGCGCTGGTTCCGCTCGAGCCATCGTGCCTGCCGCGCGGTCGTGGCGAGGAACAGGTAGCCGCCCTGGCGCATCCACACGTTGACGCCCATCTCGACGGCGAACCGGCGGCACAGCTCGATCGACCGCCGGGCGAGGCGGATCAGCGTGGGCGTCGTCCACTGCACGCGGACGCCGCCGCCGTTGCGCCCCGAGGCCCCCGCGTTCAGGTAGCCGCGCTCGAGCACGACCACGTCCGTGATCCCGCGGCGCGCCAGGTTCCACGCGAGGGAGAGCCCCATGATGCCGCCGCCGAGGATGACGACGCCCGCGCGCGCCGGGAGCGCGCCGCTCGGGCGCGGCGACTCGCCCGGCGGAGCGGGAGGGGGCTCCGGCGGCACGATGGGGTCGAGCGGCAGCGCCTCGGGGTCGATGCTGGCGAGGGCGCCGAGCGACACGGGATCGTGGGGTGTACGCACCGTGAACGGCGCGACCTCGGCCGGCGTGGCGCCGAGGCGGGAGAGCTCGCGCGAGACGAGCGCGAGGCAGCTCTTCCCCTGGCACGGCCCGGTGCCGAAGCCTGTGTAGCGCTTCACCGACTCGAGGTCGCGGTGACCGGCGGCGAAGGCGCGCCGCACCTCCTCGAGCGTCACGTCCTCGCAGGCGCAGAGGAGCGTCTTCTCAGTCGCCACGGGCGGCCTCCCCGGCGCGACGGCCCGCCTCGGCAGCCTCGGC
>DASWDS010000561.1:0-6429 GCA_036395165.1 Anaeromyxobacteraceae bacterium
CGACGTGGCGGGGGCGAGGACGAGCGTCGCGCCCGCGGCGCGGGCGAGCGCCTCGGCCGCCGCGGCATCCGAGGCGTAGCGCGCGTCGGCGAAATCGGCGCCCGTCACGGCGAGCGCGCGCGCGGCGCCGGATCCGGCGAGCTGCGCGGCCGCGGGAGCGGTCGAGCCGCCGAACACGCCGGCGACGAGCGTCGCGTTCACGGCGGCGGCGAGCTCCTTCGCGGCGCCGAGCGCCTCGAGGCCCGCCTTGGGGAGCGTCCCGTCCTGCTCGGTATGGCTGAGGAAGAGGATGGTGTCCATGGGCGTCTCCCTACTCCTTCGAGATCCACTCGACGATCTCGCGCGCGATCTCGTCGGTGGGCATGTTCTTCACGATCCTGGTCTCGCGCTGCGCCTTGGGCACCGCGACCGACAGGTACTGGATGTCGCCCGTGCCGACCTTGGCCGGCTTCGCCTTCTGCAGCGCCGGCATGATGGCCTTCATGTTGGCCATGCCGACCTGCGGGTTGTTGCGCGGCTCGGGCAGGCTGCCCGTCGCCCACCCCAGCACCGCCGGCGGGCCTGCCACGACCGAGACCTGGTGCCGGCCGCCCTCGACGCGCTCCAGGATCTCGAGCGAGCCGTCGGGCTTGGGCGCGATCTGGTCCACGCCCTGGAACTGGTCGTGGATCTCGAGCCGCTCGCCCAGGATCTGGAGCGTGGCGCCGGCTCCGCGCGAGGCCGACTCCCAGCCGCCGAACACGAGCAGCCTGGTGGGGTCGATCCCGGGGATCGCCTTCACGGCGTCGGCGAGCGCGGCGGCGGTCTCGTGCGCGTCGACGAAGCCGCCCGCGGGACCGTCGACGGCCACGAGCTCGAAGGGCACCTTCTGCCCCACCGCCATCATCACCTGCTGCAGCTTCGCCTTCGGGCCGAGCGAGACGAGCCACACCTTCGACCCCGGCGTCTTCGCCGCCAGGTTCGCCGCCTCGTAGAGCGCGTGGCCGGCCCATGGGTCGAGCACGGCAGGGAGCATGAGCTCGTTCTTGAGCGACGGGCCGGTCGGACCGGTCACGGGCTCGAGGGTCTGCAAGGGGTCGGGGACGATGCTCCCGCACACCACGATCTGGAATCCGCTCATCTCGTCTCCTTCGTGTGAGGCTTCTGAGGCCTAGTTCTCCGCCGAGTGCAGCCCGCCCGCGCCGGCGCGGAACGCGATGTTGGTCGTCTCGCCCTCGAGCGCCTGCGTGCAGTTCCACAGGCACGCGCCGCAGTGCACGCACTTCTCGCGGTCGAACGCCGGCGTGCCGGCCGACTCGCCCGGCGCGATCGCCTGCGCCGAGCAGATCTCGATGCACGTCTTCGTGCCGCACTTCTCGCACACGGCGGGCTGCAGGAAGACGACGTGGTCCGCGTAGCCCGCCGGAGCCTGCACCTTGCCACCCATGAGCAGCGCGTCCTGGTGGCTCACCAGGAGCTGCCCGTCGTACTCGAGATCGGGCCACCCGGCGCGCTTCATGAGCGCCGCGGCGAGGCTCTTGTTCTGCAGGCGGCACTCGTCCCGCAGCTTCGCGATCTCGTCGGCCGGGATCCGTCCGGCGTAGTAGTCCTCGACGGTGCCGAGCCGCTCGTGCGGCGGGATGGGCTCCGGGCCGAGGTTCACGACGCCCTTCGTCATCCCGGAGAGCGCCATCCCCAAGAGGCCGGTCACGACGCCGCGGCCGAAGCCGTCGCGCGCCTTCTCGGCGACGCGCCCCTCCGCCTCCACCCAGCTCGCGCGCCGGCGCGCGACGTAGGCCTCCTCGAGGTTCTCCTTCGTGAAGGGCTTCTTCTCCCGGAGCAGCTCGAGCACGCCCTCCGCGAGCTGCGCGCCGGTGGTCCACGCCTCGTCCACGCCGGAGCCGGTGAGCACGTTGGTCGAGCCGGAGCCCTCGCCGATACGCGCGAACCCCTCGCCGACGAGGTGCGGCTCGCCGCGCTTGCCCGACTCCTGCAGCGACTTCGCGCCCCAGGAGCGCATCTTGCCACCCTGGAGGTGCTTCCAGAGCGCGGGGTGCTGCACGTAGTGCTGGAGGTACAGGTAGCTCGTGCGGATGGGGCTGTCGAACCAGGACGGCACGAAGATGCCGACCGAGGCCACGCGGCCGGGGTGCACGTACAGGAACCCGAAGATCTCCGGCTCGGGGTAGCCGAGCGTGTGGAAGACGGTGCCCTCGGGCAGCGTGCAGCTCTCGGGCAGGTCCACCACCATCTTCATCCCGACGGCCCACTCGCGGACGTGGTGGCCCTCGGGCATCCCGAAGCGCTCGTCGAGCGCGCGACCGACGGCGCCGACCGGGCCGTCGGCGACCACCGTGAGCTGCGCCTTCACGTCGAGGCCGGGGGCGAAGCCGGCGTCTGGCGTGCCGTCCTTCGCCACGCCCTGGTCCACCAGGCGCACGCCGACGACCTTGTCGCCGTCCACGAGCGGCTTCGAGACGGGCGTGCCGGGCCAGAGCTGGACCTGCCCGCCGGCCATGAGCTGCTCGCCCACCCACTGGTTGAACTGGCCGATGGAGAGGACGAGCCCGCCCTTCTTGTGGAGGAAGTCGGGGGTGTAGGGCAGCTCGAGCGCGTGGTCGCGCACCGGCAGCATGAAGCGGAGCGCCTTGATGGTGGCGTCGGCGGCCCGCAGCGTGGCCGAGCGCCGGCTCGCGCCGTGCGGATCGAGCAGGTAGTAGACCTTCTCCTCCTTCACGGCCGTCGCCATCGGGATCTGCGACGCGTCGAGCTCGGGGAAGGTGGCCCGGATGCCGCGCGCCTTCGTCACGACGCCGGAGACCCCGAACCCGAGGCCGTCGGCGCGCTCGTAGCACACCACCTGCGGTGGCATGCCGGGCGAGACGGCGCTCTCGACCGCGGGCGACCCGTCCGCGTTGGAGAGCCCGCGCGAGAGCGTGGTGAGGAAGCCGCCCATGGCCGGCCCGAAGCCGACGCAGGCGATGTCCACCTCCATGCTCTGGCGCTCCACCTCGGGCGCGGTGACCGTCGTCTCGTTCGTCTCGTTCGACACGGGCGTTCCTCTCCGTTCTCCGAAAAAGCCCGAGCGACCCCCGCCAGCCGGGGATCGCTCGGAGGACGCAGGCTCTTGGCTACACCGGGTAGTCGAGCGCCTCGGGGATCATCACCTTCGAGATCGCCTCGGCGACGCGGTCCTTCGCGAGGCGCGAGCCGGTGAGGCAGCCGTCGAGCTTCATCCGCAGCGCGGCGAAGTCCTGCACGCTCACGCAGTGCGCGCAGGGGCCGGCCTTCGGCGGGTGCGAGCCGTCCGCCTCGATGACGTCGACGGCGCAGGTCCCGATCCCGGGGATGAGGTCCTCGAGCTCCTCCAGGTCCTTTGCCTCGTAGCAGGCCTTGCGCGCCTCGTCGTCCCAGGACGGGTGCTTGTTGTACCCGTAGACGAGCTCCGCGCAGATGCGGCCCACCTCGCCCGCGGCGCGGGCGCACTGCACGTGGGCGAGGTCCTCGTAGAAGGACGACAGGCCGGCGAGGCCCTCGGCGACGACCGCGTTCTCCCCACCCTTCTCCTCGAGCTCGAGCACGTCGAGCACGAGCGCGCGCGCCGCCATGAGCCACGCGAGCGCGTCCGAGAGCGGGAACGTGACGCCCTGCCGCGGCCCCTGGAAGAGCTTGTCGCCGGAGGCGTCGGTCGCGACCACCAGGTGCTTGTACGTGTAGAGCCACAGCGTCATCGCCGAAGCGAGCTCGCAGGCGCCGGTGTCCGGGCGCGAGGACGCGATCTCGCGAAGGTCGCGGATCCAGCCCTCGAGCTGGGCCAGGAAGACCTCGTTCGTCATGCAGACGCTGAGCTGCCGGCGCTGCACCGCCTCCGGGCCCTCGTAGGTGGCCTCGAGCTGCGCGTCCATCCACTTGTTGCCGAGGAAGCCCGGGCAGTCCTCGGTGATGCCGTAGCCCCCCATGAGGCTCACCGCCTCGCGCATGACGGTGGCGCCGTGGCCCGTGTCCCAGAGCTTCGTCGAGGGGCAGAGGACGGCGCCGGCGCTGTCGAGGATGGCGTAGCGGACGAGCGGGTCGGCCTCGAGCTCGGCGACGCGCTTCGCGTCGCGCTCCTTCTCGCCCTTCGAGCGGAGCTTCACGAGCTCGACGGCGCGCTGGTTCACGTCCTTGAAGAGCTTGAACTCGGCCTTGCCGCCCGCGATGCCCTTGGCGGCGAGGATCTGCATCTTCTCCTTCTCGAGCGGGTCGAGCTCGTCGAAGAGCCGGGCGGTGGCGAAGCCGAGCGAGGCGGCTGCCTCCCCGGTCGCCCACACGTCGGCCAGGCGCTGCAGCGTGTCCTCGCGGATCTGGAGACCGAGCTCGTACCGCATCGACCCGGGCTTCGCCTGCTCGGCGCCGCGGAAGCGGCCGCGCTGGTACCGGATGACCGGCTCGACGGCGCTGAGGAGCTTCGCCGCGGTCATGACGCCGACCGGGACGCGCGTGTGCTTGAAGACGGCTGCGATGACCTCGTCGTGCGAGTAGTTCGGGACGATGACGCCGTTCTTCACCGTGTACCCGCCGACGATGCGGCTCGCGGGCACGCGCAGGCTGAAGATGGGGTCGTTCGTCGAGGAGAGCTGGTGCACGAGCTTCTTCGTGGGCGTGCCGCGATCCCACAGGCCCGGATCACCCTCCTCCAGGATGATCATGCAGGTGCCCTTGATGCGATCGTCGGCGGAGTCGACCGCGGCCGTCACGAAGTTCGCGAAGCCCATGTTCGTGATGAACCGGCCGCGCTTGTCCACGTGGAGGATAGGCTCCTTGCCCGGCTCCCACTCGAGGACGCGCACCTTGCCGCCCAGCATGCCGGTGTCGACGCCCACGTAGGGGATGGGCTCGGTGAGCGCGAAGGCGCCGCGCCAGGGCTTGCGGTCCTCGCCCGGCTTCGCCGGCGACGCGAGGCTCATGTAGTGGTCCACCTGCTCCGGCGTGCCGCGCTCGTGGATGGGCGAGAGCGCGAGGTGGCCGGCGAGGCTGCCCGTGGCGGCGCCCGCGTCGACCCAGGCGAGCTCGAAGGCGGCGAGCGCCATCGCGAGGTTCTTCGGCCCCTCGAGGAACCCGCCCTGGTGCGGCTCCATGAAGACGCCGGTCACGCCACACTCGTCGTAGTGCTTCAGGAGCTCGTTCTTCTGATCCGTCCAGTCGTGGCTGTTGCGGGCGCCCTGCGCGACCATCCGCGCCACCGGACCGCGCGCCACCTGCCGCACGGACTGGACGAGCATCTGCAGGTCATATCGGTCGCTGAGACGCCACATGACGTGGCGCACGTCGTCGCCCGGCAAGGTGCGAAGCGTCTCGGCGAGGACGGTGGCGGGGACAGCCATGAGCAATCCTTTCCTGCGGCGCGACGGAAAGGTCGCGTCCGGGTCACTTGAAAGGGGTGCGCCATGCACCCCGAGGGCCAATGAGCGGCGCGTACGCTAGCATCAGCCGTCGCGCGTATACAAGCGCCCCGCCTGAGCTTTTGGGCAGCGCGCCGCGTCGGCAGAACCTGCGCGAGCGACCGCGAAAGTCGCAGAACGTGCGACATGTGCGAGCGCGCGATCGCCCGCCCGAAGGCTTCGGCTCAGCTCTCGATCTTGAACCCGATGCGGATCGTCACCTGGAACTCGGCGACCTTGCCGTCCTTGATGAATCCGCGCTGCTCGACCACCTCGAACCAGTTCATGTGGCGCACCGTCTTCGAGGCCTCCTCGATGCCCGCCTTGACCGCCTCCGCGAAGCTGACGGGGGACGTGCCGACGAGCTCGATCTTCTTGTAGGTGCCGGACATGCGCTTGCCTCCAGGTGGATGGACCCTTCCGCGTTAACACGAACCCGTATGACGATGAGTGAAGAATGTGGGAGGCACCCACCAGGGGAGCGCCCGCTCCGGGCGGTCACAGCCGTCGCACGACGTCCGCGAGCTGCGGATCGGGCGGCCCTGCCGCCCGGCGTCCCCGGCGCGCCGCCGCCGCGCCGCCGAAGGCGAAGAGCGCGGGCACGAAGATCGCCACCACCCATGCGATGGCGCGAGCAGGCGCGGCGAGCCGCGGTGGGACGAGCCGCGGCAGGAGCCCCAGCACGAGCACCACGAGGAAGAGCCCGGCCCCGAGCTGCAGGAGGGGCACGAACGCCCGCTGGCGCCGGTAGCGTTCCGCGAAGGCGGGGTCGAGCGCGGCGGCGCGGCTGCGAGCGGCCGCGGCGTCGTCGACGCGCGCCTGGCGATCGAGCGCTCCCGCCATCGCATCCCACGTGGGCGCGCTCCCGCCGTCGAGCGCGAGCGCCTCGCGATATCGAGCCTCGGCCGACTCCGGCGCGTCGCGGAGCCACGCGTCTCCCGCCCGCCGCTGCAGCTCCGGCTTGCGCGGCGCGAGCCGCACGGCCTCGAGCGACGCCGCGCGCGCCTCGAGCGCGAGCCCCGCGGCGGCG
>DASWDS010000562.1:0-20403 GCA_036395165.1 Anaeromyxobacteraceae bacterium
AACCTGGTGCGGAACGCGATCGAGGCGTCGCGCCCGAACCGCGCGCGTGTCCACCTGGGCGTCGCTCGCGGCCGCGACCGCGCGGTGCTCACGGTCGCGGACGAGGGCCCCGGCATCCCGGAGGACGTCCGCGAGCGCATCTTCGACCCGTACTTCACGACGCGGCACGAGGGCACCGGCCTCGGCCTCGCCATCGTGAAGAAGATCGTGCTCCAGCACGGCGGGGAGATCGCGGCCGGCGCCCGCCCCGGCGGCGGGGCGTCGTTCGCGATCGCGCTGCCCCTCGCGACGCCGGTCACCGCGGCCGCGAGCGCGGCGGAGTGAGACGGCGCCGCACCCCTTGCGCGCCGATACGGCCGTGGTAAGAGGCGCGTCTTCCTGCGGAGGACCGCCCCGATGGCCGAAGCCGCAAAGCAGCACGCGCAGCCCGCCCCCGAGCCCGCGAAGCCCGCGGCGCCGCCGCGCGAGCGCTGGATGCAGTGGGTCGCGCTCACGACCACGGTGCTCGCCGTCTGCGCCGCCATCAGCGCGCTGAAGGGCGGCGGCTACTCGACCAAGGTGCAGCTCTCGACGACCCAGGAGGCGAACCGCTGGTCGCACTTCCAGGCGAAGAGCATCAAGCAGCACGCGGTCGAGCTGCACCGCGACGACCTCGAGCTCGCGCAGCTGGAGGCGCGCACGCCCGAGGCGCAGCGCCTCGCCGGCGAGCGGATCGCCCGCGCCAAGGCGGAGATCGCGCGCTACGACCAGGAGAAGGGCGCGATCAAGCTCGAGGCCGACGCGATCCAGAAGGAGGAGGGCGAGCTGAAGCAGCACGGCCAGGCGTTCGGCCTCGCGGTCATGCTCCTCCAGATCGCCATCATGCTCTCCTCGGTCGGCGCCCTGATGAAGCGCCCCGCCATGTGGGTCGTCGGACTCGTCTTCGGGTCGGGTGGGCTCTTCTACATGGCGAACGGGTTCTGGCTGTTCTTCTGAAAGGGGGCTGCGCCCCCTCCCCGCCGAGCAAAGCTCGCCGGGGCCCCTCCCCGCTCGCCGGGTCCCGTGCGCCGCCGGGCGCGGCATTCGCCGCTTCCCGGCAGCGCCCCGGCGCGCTCGCTCCGCTCGCGTAAAGGGGGCTGCGCCCCCGCCCCGTCGAGCAAAGCTGGTGCAGGCGCTCCTGCGCCTGCGCTTCGATCGCCCGCCCCACCCCGCAGTCCGGGTCCCGTGCGCCGCCGGGCGCGGCATTCGCCGCTTCCCGGCAGCGCCCCGGCGCGCTCGCTCCGCTCGCGTGTTCGCGATCAGAGAGAGCGCGACGGGACCAGCCGCCGTCGATACAATCCGCTCAACATGTCCCCACCCCTCGAAAACAGCGTCGCCTTCGTCACCGGCGCCACCTCCGGCTTTGGCCGCGCCATCGCGGCGCGGTTCGTGCGGGACGGCGCGCGCGTCGTCATCTCGGGCAGGCGGGCGGACCGCCTCTCGCACTTCGCGAAGAAGCTCGGCGACCGGGCGCTCCCGCTCGTCCTCGACGTCCGCGATCGCCACGCCGTCGAGTCCGCGGTCGCCGCGCTGCCGTCCGGCTTCTCCGAGATCGACGTGCTCGTGAACAACGCCGGCCTCGCGCTCGGGCTCGAGCCGGCGCACCGCGCCTCGCTCGACGAGTGGGAGACGATGATCGACACGAACTGCCGGGGCCTCGTCACCTGCACCCGCGCCATCTTGCCCGGGATGGTCCAGCGCGGCCGTGGGCACGTGGTCAACGTCGGTTCGATCGCCGCGAGCTACCCCTACCCGGGCGGCAACGTCTACGGCGCGACGAAGGCGTTCGTCCACCAGTTCTCGCAGAACCTCAAGGCCGACCTCCTCGGGACGCCGGTGCGGGTGACCGTCATCGAGCCCGGCATGGCCGAGACGGAGTTCTCCCTCGTCAGGCTCAAGGACGCCGAGAAGGCGCACGCCGTGTACCGTGGCGTCCAGCCGCTGACCGCCGACGACATCGCCGACACGGTCGTGTGGTGCGTGACGCGCCCACCGCACGTCAACGTGAACGTCATCGAGATGATGCCCGTCCAGCAGGGGTTCAGCCCGTTCGCGATCGACCGCAAGGGCTAGCTCGTTCCCGCAGTCACTCTCCGTCACCGCATCCGCCCCGTCGGGGCGTGGCACCGCGCCGCGCTCGCGCGCATCCCATGGCCCCGCTCTCGACCGGAGGTCTCATGAGGCGAACGCTCGCAGCACTCGTTGCCCTGGTGGCGCTCCCCCTCGCCGCCGCGGCACAGGACAAGGCGCAGGGCAAGACGCAGATCACCTGGTACGGCCACGCGGCCTTCGTCGTGAAGACGCCGCGCGGCACCGTCCTCGCGATCGACCCGTGGTTCTCGAACCCGGCGAACCAGGGCAAGGCGGCCGCGCCCGAGAAGATCGACTACATCCTCGTCACCCACGGTCACTTCGACCACGTCGGCGACGCGGTGGACCTGGCCAAGAAGACGAGCGCGAAGTTCGTGGGCGGCTTCGAGCTGGCGCAGGCGCTCATGGGCGCGGGCTACCCGATGGACCCGCAGGGCATCTTCGCGACGGCGGGGAACGTGGGCGGCACGATCAAGCTCACCGACGAGGTGTCGGTCGCGATCGTGAACGCGGTCCACTCGTCGGGGTTCAAGAAGGACCAGCAGAGTCCGACCGAGTACGGCGGAAACCCGATCGGCTTCATCGTCAGGATCCAGGGCGGGCCGACCATCTACCACACGGGCGACACGGCGCCGTTCAGCGACATCCAGTACGCCGCGAAGCGCTACCCGATCGACGTCATGCTGGCCTGCATCGGCGGCCACTTCACCATGGACCCGGTCGGCGCCGCGCAGATGGCGGCCTGGGCCAGCCCGAAGCAGATCGTGCCCATGCACTTCGGCACCTTCCCCGTACTCGAGGGCACGCCCGCCGCGCTCGCCAGGGCCCTCAAGGACCGGGGCGCCAAGACGAGGATGGTGGAGATGAAGGTGGGAGAGACGCGGTCGTTTTAGACGGCGGACCTTCCAGACCGCCCCGCCTATAATCCCGGCATGGACCCGGGCAAGCAGACCGTACTCGTCGTCGACGACGAGAAGAACATCCGGCGCACGCTGCGGATGGTGCTCGAGACCGAGGGGTACGCGGTCGCGGAGGCGGAGAGCGCCGAGGAGGCGCTGAAGCTCCTCGAGGCGGAGCCGGTGGACCTGGGCGTCTTCGACGTGCGCCTGCCCGGCATGGACGGCCTCACCCTGCTCTCGCGGGCGCGCGAGCTGTGGCGCGACCTGCCCGTCATCGTCATCTCGGGGCACGCCGAGACGCCCGACGTGGTCGAGGCGATGAAGCGCGGCGCGCTCGACTTCTTCTCGAAGCCGGTCGACCGCGATCGCGTCGTCGTGAGCGTCAAGAACGCCCTCGCGCGGCGCTCGCTCGAGGAGCGCGTGAAGGACCTCTCGAGCCGGGAGCGGCGCTTCGGCGACGAGATGCTGGGCGAGAGCGCGGCGATGCGCCGCCTGCGCGAGGAGATCGGCAAGGTCGCGCCCACGAACGGGCGCGTGCTCGTCCTGGGCGAGTCGGGGAGCGGCAAGGAGCTCATCGCGCAGGAGATCCACCGTCAGTCGAAGCGGGCGTCGGGCCCGTTCGTCAAGGTGAACTGCGCCGCGATCCCCTCCGAGCTCATCGAGAGCGAGCTCTTCGGCCACGAGAAGGGCAGCTTCTCGGGGGCGGGCGCGCGCCGCCGGGGCCAGTTCGAGGTGGCGCACGGCGGCACGCTCTTCCTCGACGAGATCGGCGACATGAGCCTGTCCGCGCAGGCGAAGGTGCTGCGCGCCCTGCAGACGGGCGAGGTGACGCGCGTCGGCTCCGAGCGCGCGTTCACGGTGGACGTGCGCATCATCGCGGCGACGAACAAGGAGCTCGAGGCCGAGGTGCGCGAGGGCACCTTCCGCGAGGACCTCTTCTTCCGTCTCAACGTCGTGCCGCTCCGCGCGCCTCCGCTGCGCGAGCGCCTCGAGGACGTGCCCATCCTGGCCGAGCGCTTCCTGCAGCTCGCGCTGCGCGAGAACGGGATGCGCCCGAAGCCGGTCGACCCCGACATCTACCCCCGCCTCGCGGCGTACCGCTGGCCAGGCAACGTCCGCGAGCTGCGCAACGTCTGCGAGCGGATGGCCATCATGAGCGGCGATCGCGTGACCGCCGCCGACGTGCCGGAGTACGTGGGCCCGCGCGCCACGGCCGCGCCGGCGGCGGGCGGCAGCGCCGACCTGTCGCGCTACGGCGAGGTGCCGCTCAAGGAGCTCCGCGAGCTCGTCGAGCGCGACTACATCTTGAAGAAGCTCGAGGAGCACGAGTGGAACATCACCCAGGCCGCGCAGGCGCTGGGTGTCGAGCGCACGAACCTCCACAAGAAGATCAAGCAGCACGGGCTCTCGCGCGCCGGGCGTGGCGCCGCCGACCCGGGTGCCGAGTAGGGGTGCAGGCGCGCTCGCCGCCGCCTTTCGCGGGGTCCCCGGCACCCGTACCGACAGCCCGGCCGTTCGACTAGATTGGCGCCGCTCTCGAGGGGGGAGCTCTCCACGCCTGCGCGCTTCGACGTCCTGCCGACCGAGGCGGCCGCGCCCGAGCGGCGCGTGTTCGTGCTCGCCCTGGGCCTCACGAACATCGCCTTCCTCTCGATCGACCTCGCCACCGCCTGGCCGGGCCGAGGCGTGCTCCTCGCGGGACGCGTGGCGCTCACGGTCGTGCTCCTCGCGACGCCCGCGCTCATCGCGCGCGCCGCGGCGCCGCGCCGGGCGCGCGCCGTCGCCGGCGCCGCCGGGGCGCTCGCGGCCATCTGCTTCGGCGCGGTCGCGTACGGGTCCGGCGGGCTGCGCGGCCCGTACCTGGGGCTCATGCCGCTCCTTCCGATGATCTACCTGATCGGAATCCCCGACGCGCCGATCGCGGTGCTCGTCACCGGGCTCATCTCGGCGGCGCTCGGCCTCTCCCTCGCCGTCCAGGGCGGCGCGCGCGGCTCCGCGCTGGCGCTCTGGCTCGCCGCGTTCGCGAGCGGCACCGGGTACGCGACCACCGGCGCGGCCCTCCACCTCCGCGCGCGCCGGCGCGACGCGCAGGCGCAGCGCGAGCTCGCGCGCGGCGAGCAGCGGCGGAAGCAGGCGGAGCGGCTCGCGCTGGTCGGCCGCCTCGCGGCCGGCCTCGCGCACGAGGTCAACAACCCGCTCGCGGTGGTCTCCGCGAACGTGAGCTTCCTCTCGGGCGCGCTCGGGCGCGCCGGGCTGGGGGCCGACCCCGATCTGCGGGACGCGCTCGCCGAGACGCGCGCCAGCGTCGATCGGCTGCGCCGGATCGTCATCGACGTGAGCGCCCTCGCGCGCGAGACGCCGGAGGAGCGGGCGTCCTTCGATCTCGCGCCGGTGCTCGCCGAGGCGGCCCAGCTCGCGTCGGTGCGCGGCATCCCCGTCGCCCTGGCGGTGCCCGAGGGGCTCCCGCCGGTCCTCGCGCGGCGGCACCGCCTCGTCGAGATCGTGGCGGGCGTGCTCGTGTCCGCCGCCGAGGCCGACGGGCGGGCCGACGCGCCAGGGCAGGCGCCGCTCCGCGTGAGCGCGTGGGCGGAGCGCGACCGGGTGGCGGTCGCGATCGGGGACCTCAGGCCGGGCACGCGGCTCCCGCTCGACGATCTCCTGGTCGTCCTCGCCCGCGAGCGCCTCGCGGAGTGCGGCGGCGTGCTGGACGCCGACGCGCCTCGTGGCGGCCCGGGACGCCTCGTCCTGCGCGTCCCAGCGGATCGTGGCCACGCACGCTCCACGCGCGCGCTCACTCCGCCGCCCGCGCACCGGGCGTGACCCGTCGCGTGACCGGTCCGCCCTCCGCTCCTATGATGCGGGCTCGAGATGCCCGCGCACGCGATACCCGGCCTTGTCCCCGCCCCGTTCCGCGCACCGGACGCGCCCGAGCGCCTGGGGCGGCTCAGGGGCCGCTTCCCCGATCGCGTCGCCGCCCTCGAGGCGGCCTGCCGCGCCGCGCCGGACCCCGACCTCGCGCTCGCGGGCGTGGAGCGGTACGCCGACTCCGCGGGCGCGCTCCCGGCCGAGCCCGACCTGCTGCAGGCGCTGGCGCTCCTGTGCGGAGCGTCGCGCATGATCGCGGGCCTCCTCGCCCGCGCGCCGCACCTCCTGCGGCGCGCCGCGCGCTCGCCGCACCTCGACGCGGCGCGCACCGAGGCGGCGCTGCGGCACCTCCTCGCCCGCGCCACCGCGCGCCTCGAGCCGGACGACGCGCCCGGGTTCCACCGCCTCCTGCGGCGGCTGCGCGCGCGCGAGGTCGTGCGCATCGCCCTGCGCGACCTGCGGCGCGCGCGCATGAGCGAGGTGACGGCCGAGCTCTCCGCGCTCGCGACCGCCTGCCTGGACGCCGCCATCCGGTTCCACGATCGCCGGCTGCGGGCGCGTCACGGCGCTCCGGCCGGCCTGGCGGGGCGCGAGCCCGGCGCGGGGTTCTGCGCCCTCGCCATGGGGAAGCTCGGCGCGAGCGAGCTGAACTTCTCGTCCGACATCGACCTCATCTACGTCTACGCCGAGGACGGCATGACCGAGGCCGAGAACGGCGTCACGCACTTCGCGCACTACGCGAAGCTCGCCGAGCTCGTGACGGAGGCCATCGCGACGCCCACCGACGACGGCTCCGTCTTCCGCGTCGACCTGAACCTGCGCCCGGACGGCCAGAACGGGCCCATCGTGAACAGCGTCCGCGCCGCCGAGCTCTACTATCAGTCGTTCGGCCGGTCATGGGAGCGGAACGCGCTCGTGAAGGCGCGGCCGGCGGCGGGCGACCTCCGGGCTGGCGAGCAGCTCCTCGCCCTCCTCGAGCCGTTCGTGTGGCGGCGCTCGCTCGACCTCGACGTCCTGCGCGAGATCCAGGCCATGAAGGCGCGCATCGACGCGCGCGCGGGCGCCGAGGGCCGGGGCGACCTGAAGCTCGGCAAGGGCGGGATCCGCGAGGTCGAGTTCTTCGTCAC
This sequence comes from Anaeromyxobacteraceae bacterium, assembly GCA_036395165.1. Lineage (GTDB taxonomy): Bacteria > Myxococcota > Myxococcia > Myxococcales > Anaeromyxobacteraceae > Anaeromyxobacter_A. Next base: position 7,001 of record DASWDS010000562.1, read on the forward strand.
CGCGCTCCAGCTCCTGCACGGCGGCAAGCAGCCCGAGCTGCGCGAGCGCGCGGTGCTCCCGTCCCTCGAGCGGCTGCTCTTCGCGGGCGTCGTGCCGGCGCGCGATCGCGACGCGCTCGCGGACGCGTACCTGTTCCTGCGCCGCGCCGAGCACCGCGTCCAGATGGTGGACGGGCGGCAGACGCACTCCTTGCCCCCCCGCGGGGAGCGGCTCGGCCTCGCCCGCGCGATGGGCTTCGACACGCCGGAGCGGTTCGAGGAGGCGCTCGGGGCGCACCGCGACCGCGTGGCGGCGCTCTTCGGCGACCTGCTCGGCACGGGCGCGGGCGAGGTGAAGCTCGACCCCGAGCTGTCGCTCCTGGCGGACCCCCAGGTGAGCGAGCCGCGGCGCCGCGCCATCGCGCTCGAGCGCGGCCTCTCCGACCCGGAGCGCGCGGTGGCGGCGCTCGAGGCGCTCGGCCGCCGGCGGACCCCCTTCTCGCGGATGGGCGACCCGGTCGCGGCGGTCTCGCTCCTGCAGGAGGTGCTGGCGACGCCCGATCCGGACCAGGCGCTCGGGTTCCTCGCCGAGTTCGCGGCCGCGCTGGAGACGCCGGAGCCCTACTTCCGGCTGCTCGCCGAGAAGCACCGCGTGGCGCGCCTGCTCCTCTCGCTCTTCGGCAGCTCCGACTTCCTGTCGAAGCGCTTCCTCCGGCACCCCGAGCTCCTCGACACCCTCCTGCGCGAGGACACGGTCGTCCTGCGCAAGGCCAAGGACGCCTTCCGGCTCGATCTCGACCAGCGGCTCGAGCCCGCGCCCGGCGAGGCGCCGGACGAGATACTGGAGCGGCAGCTCGCGGAGCTGCGCCGCTACAAGAACGAGGAGGTGCTGCGCATCGCGATCCACGACATCGCGGACGTGCTGCCGCTCTCGAGCGTCGCGGAGCAGCTGTCCGACCTCGCGGAGGCGTGCCTCGAGCGCTGCCTCGCGCTGGCCGAGACGGAGGCGCGTGCGAAGCGGAAGTTCCCCCCGGAGCGCCTGTGCGTCATCGCGATGGGGAAGCTCGGCGGCCGCGAGCTCGGCTACCACTCCGACCTCGACCTCGTCTTCCTGTACCGGGACCCCACCGGCGGCGAGCGCCACGGCGAGTACGCGCGGCTCGCGCAGCGCCTCATGTCCTTCCTCCAGATGCCGCTGCGCGAGGGCTTCCTCTACAAGATCGACACGCGCCTGCGCCCCTCGGGCAACCAGGGCGCGCTCGTCACGAGCGCCGCGGGGTTCGCGCGCTACCACACCGGCGCCGGCGGCGACGCCCCCGTGCGGAGCCAGCTCTGGGAGCGACAGGCGCTCCTGCGCGCGCGCTTCGTGGCGGGCGACGGGCGGCTCTTCGAGGAGATCGAGGAGCAGGTCCTGCTCCCCGCGATATGGAGCCGTCCGCCGGACGGCGCCGCGCTGGCGGCTGAGATCAGGAGGATGCGCGAGCGCATCGAGGGCGAGGTCGGCAAGGAGGCGGACCGCGGCCCGAACCCGAAGGCGGGCCGCGGCGGCCTCATCGACGTGGAGTTCGCGGCGCAGTACCTCCAGCTCGCCCACGGCCACGCCCACCCGGGCATCCGCACTCCGTCGACGCCCGTCGCGCTGCGCCGGCTCCGCGAGGCGGGGCTCCTGCGCGAGCCGACCTTCCAGTCGCTCGCGAAGGGGTACGACTTCCTGCGCCGGCTCGAGCTGCGGCTGCGCATCGTGCACGACTACACGATCGACCACCTGCCGACGGGCAGGATCGCGCTCGCGCAGCTCGCCCGGCGGCTCGGCTACTACGGCGAGGATCCGGGCGCGCGGCTCGGCGCGGACTACCAGCGCGTGACGGGCGAGGTGCGCGCCGCCTTCGACGAGGTGGTGAGATAGCCGCCTACAGCTGTATCTGCCCGCCCATCTCGACCACGCGGTTCGGCGGCAGGCGGAAGAAGACGCTCGCGGTCCTGGCGTTCCGGCCCATCAAGATGAAGAGCCGCTTGCGCCAGCGCGCCATCGGCGCCGAGCCGGTGGGCAGCACCGTGTCGCGCCCGAGGTAGTAGCTCGTCTCCATCGGCACCGTCTCGAGGCGCGGCCCCGGGATCGCGCCCTGCGGCAGCCCCGCGAGGAGCGCCGGGACGTTGGGCGTCTGGATGAACCCGTAGCGCGCCACGACCTGGTGGAGCCCGCCCCCGAGCGTCCGGACCGTGGCGCGGGCGCGCTCGGGCACGTAGGGCACGCTCTCCGTGAGGATCGACACGAGCAGCACGCGCTCGTGCAGGACCTTGTTGTGCTTCAGGTGGTGCAGCAGCACCGGCGGAACGCCGTCGGAGTGGGAGGTCATGAAGACGGCCGTGCCCGCCACGCGGTGCGGGGGCTTGCGCTCGATCTCGGCGAGGAAGAGGTCCATGGGGAGCCCCGCGCCGCGCACCTGCTCGGCGAGGAGCTGGCGGCCGTGCTTCCACGTGGACATGAGCGTGTAGACCGCGACGGCCGTGGCGATGGGGAACCACCCGCCCTCCTCGATCTTGACGACGTTCGCCGAGAAGAACGCCACGTCCACGGCCAGGAAGAGCCCCGACAGCGGCCAGGCCACCACGGGCGGCCAGCGCCAGTGGTCGCGCATGACGCGGTGGAAGAGGAGCGTCGTGATCCCCATCGTCCCCGTCACCGCGATGCCGTAGGCGGACGCGAGCGCCGACGAGGAGCGGAACCCGAGCACGAGCGCCACGCAGGCGGCGCCGAGGATCCCGTTCACCTCCGGGATGAAGATCTGGCCGATCGCCCGGTGCGACGTGTGGCGGATGGTCACGCGGGGCGAGTACCCGAGCTGGACCGCCTGGTTCGTGAGGGAGAAGGCGCCGGAGATGAGCGCCTGCGACGCGACGATGGCGGCCGCCGTGGCGATCGCGATCATGGGGTAGAGCGCCCAGTCCGGCACGAGCAGGTAGAAGGGATTCCTCGCCGCGCCCGGATCGTGGAGCAGGTGCGCGCCCTGCCCGAAGTAGTTGAGGAGCAGGGCCGGCATGGCGACCGCGAACCAGGCCACGCGGATCGGCCGGCGGCCGAAGTGCCCCATGTCCGCGTAGAGCGCCTCGGCGCCGGTGATGACGAGCACCACCGCGCCCAGCACGAGGAAGCCGTGCGTCCGATGGCGCGCGAAGAACGTCACCGCGTGCAGCGGCGAGACCGCAACGAGGATGGAGGGCTCGCGCAGGAGCGCGCGCGCGCCGGCGACCGCGATGGCCGCGAACCACACCAGCATCACCGGGCCGAACACCGCGCCGACTGCGCCGGTCCCGCGGCGCTGGAAGAGGAAGAGGGCGACGAGGATGACGACCGTGAGCGGGACGACGGCGTGCCCGAGGCCGGGCGCGGCCACCGCGACGCCCTCCACCGCGCCCAGCACGCTGATGGCGGGGGTGATGACGCCGTCCCCGTAGAGGAGCGCGGCGCCGAACAGGCCGAGCACGAGCAGGACGCGGCGGCCGCGCCGAGAGGTCTCGCGCTGACCGACGAGCGCCATGAGCGCCAGGATCCCGCCTTCGCCGTTGTTGTCGGCGCGCATGACGAAGGTGAGGTACTTGAACGTCACGACGAACGTCATCGCCCAGAACACGAGCGAGAGGACGCCCACCACGTTCTCGGGCGTGGGCGCGACCGAGTGCGGGCCGGCGAAGCACTCCTTGAGCGCGTAGAGCGGGCTCGTCCCGATGTCGCCGTAGACGACGCCGAGGGCGCCCAGGGCGAGCGCCGCCAGCGCGCGCCCGCGCGGCGCCGCGCGCGCGTCGACCCGCGGCGCCTCGACCGCGCGCTCGGGGGCCGCCGGAGCGCGCGGGGCAGCATTCTGGGGTGAGGTCAGCGGCTCCATGCGCCGTGAAAACGTGCTCACCCTATCCGCAGCCGCTCCACGTTGCTCGCCCGTGAGGCACCCGGTTGCCTGATATAGTGGCGGTGAGCCCCTTTCGGGGGATGTCGCGCGCGCACAGCCGCCGCCCATGCCATCCCTGCGGCAAGGCGCCACGTTTCGCCGCCAGCCGGCGCTGCCCCGAGGGTGGGCACGCCGCTTGCGAACGGGCGCACCTCTCGACCGGCTCGCAGCGGCTCAACCTGGAGCGTTAAGTGACGTCCGTGCACAAGGAAGTCGATCCCCCCTCATCGACGCCCACGGCGACCGCGCCGCCGGCCAAGGTCTCGCGCCTGCGCCGGCTGCTGCTCGGCGCGCCGCGCAACATCCAGGACCCGAACGTCTACCACCACATCTCGCTCATCGCGTTCCTCGCGTGGGTGGGGCTGGGAGCGGACGGGCTCTCGTCGTCGGCGTACGGTCCCGAGGAGACCTTCCGGGCCATCGGCGAGCACCACTACCTGGCCGTGTCGCTCGCGCTCGCGACGACGCTCACCGTCCTCATCATCTCGCTCGCCTACACCCAGATCATCAAGCGCTTCCCCTTCGGCGGCGGCGGGTACGTCGTCGCGACGAAGCTGCTCGGGGCGCGCTGGGGCGTCGTCTCCGGCTCGGCCCTCCTCGTCGACTACGTCCTGACCATCTCGGTCTCGATCGCGGCCGCGGCCGACGCGACGTTCAGCTTCCTCCCGCCGCACTGGCACGGCTTCAAGCTGCCGCTCGAGTTCGCGGTCATCGGCCTCCTGACGATCCTCAACCTGCGAGGCGTGAAGGAGTCCGTCACCGCGCTCGCGCCCATCTTCCTCGTCTTCCTCTTCACCCACGCCTTCCTCATCGTGGGTGGCGTCGCGACGCACGCCTTCGAGGTCCCGCGCGTCATGGGCGAGGTGAAGGACGGGTTCTCGCACGGGCTCGGGACGATCGGCCTCGCCGGCATGTTCGCCATCTTCGTGCGCGCCTACTCGATGGGCGCCGGCACGTACACCGGCATCGAGGCGGTCTCGAACGGGCTCCAGATCATGCGCGAGCCGAAGGTCGAGACCGCCCGCAGGACGATGATCTACATGTCCGTCTCGCTGGCGCTCACGGCGGGCGGCATCCTCCTCCTCTACATGCTGTTCCACATCGCGCCCGAGGAGGGGAAGACGATGAACGCGTCGCTCCTGGAGCGCTTCGCCCAGGGGTTCCCCTCCCCGCTGCGGCACGGGTTCGTTTGGATCGCGCTCGCGTCCGAGTCGGCGCTGCTCTTCGTGGCAGCGCAGGCTGGCTTCATCGACGGGCCGCGCGTCATGGCGAACATGGCGACCGACTCGTGGCTGCCGCACCGCTTCGCGCAGCTGTCCGACCGGCTCTCCATGCAGGACGGCGTGCTGCTCATGAGCGCCGCCTCGATCGGGACGCTCATCTACACCCACGGCGACATCACGACCCTCGTCACGATGTACGCCATCAACGTGTTCGTCACGTTCTCGCTCTCCCAGGCGTCGATGCTCCGCTACTGGTTCGCCCGCCGCCGCGAGAGCGGGTTCAAGCGCGGGATCTCGATCCACGGCGTCGCGCTGGCGCTCTGCCTCGCCATCCTGGTCGGGAACGTCTACGAGAAGTTCCAGCAGGGCGCGTGGGTGACGATCGTCGTGACGAGCTTCGTGGTCGGCCTCTGCATCGTCATCCGGCGCCACTACAAGAAGGTGCGCGCGAACCTGACGCGGCTCGACGAGATCATGAACGCGCTGCCCGCCCACCCGGTGGGCGAGCACGGCACGCTGAGCCCGAAGCTCCCCACGGCGGTGCTCCTCGTCGGCGCCTACTCGGGGCTCGGCATCCACCAGCTGCTCACCATCCAGCGGCTCTTCCCCGGGCACTACAAGAACTTCGTCTTCCTCTCGGTCGGCGTCATCGACTCGGCGACCATGAAGGGCGTCGAGGAGGTGGAGGCGGTGCGCGCGCAGACCGAGCAGAACCTGAAGCGTTACGTCGACCTGGCGCGCCGGCTCGGGCTCGCGGCCGACTACCGCATGGCGATCGGGACGGAGGCAGTCGCCGAGGCGGAGCGGCTCTGCGTCGAGGTCTCGCGCGAGTTCCCGCGGGCCATCTTCTTCGCGGGGAAGCTCGTCTTCGAGCAGGAGCGGTGGTACCAGCGCCTCCTCCACAACGAGACCGCGTACCAGCTGCAGCGGCGGCTCCAGTTCGCGGGGCTGAACGCGATGGTGCTGCCGGTTCGCGTCATGGAGGCGACGGCGGCCGCAGCCTAGCCGCGCGCCACGGTGTTCGGCGGTAGAATCGCCCGCCTTGTCCGCCGACCTCGACGCCCTCCGCGAGCGCGTCCGCCCCTTCGAGGAGGCGGAGGTGGCGCTCGTCCGCAGCGTCGTGGCCCACCCGCACTGGCTCGCGGAGTCGGACGAGCACGCGCTACGGTACGCGCTGAACCTCGCTCGGGTGACGCAGGTCCGCGGGCCGGACGGGCAGGACGTCGACCTCGAGGACTTCCTCGAGCCCTTCCGCGTCGAGGTGTCTGCCGTGGCGGAGCCGCTCCTCCTGCGCCGCGGCGGGGTGGATCGCGCCGCCGCGGCGCGCCTCGCCCCCCACCTCGCGTCCCACGCGCGTGCGTGGCGCGAGAAGGTGGCGCGCGCCTTCGCCGATCGGCTGCCGCTCGGGGCGCTCGACCGCGAGGTGTGCGAGAAGGCGCTCGTCCTCGTCTGCGGCGGCGGCGGAGGCGTCTCCTACGTCTTCCTGGGCGGGTTCGCGCTGCTCGAGCAGTACGGGCTCGTGCCGCGCCTCATGGCCGGCTCGTCGATGGGGTCGATCCTCCTGCTCTTCCGGGCGCGCCGCATCCACTACCTGCCGGACGAGATCGACGACGTGGTGCGCAGCCTCTCGTTCCGCACCCTCTTCCGGTTCCTCCAGACCGACTCGCGGTACGGGCTGCCCGGCGCGATGCGGCTCTACCTGCGCCACGGCATCGGCGAGTTCCTGAAGGGCCCCGACGGCCACCCGCTGACGCTCGGGCAGCTCGCCATCCCGCTCGTCGTCTCCGTCACGGGCGTGCGCAACGGCGCGCTGCCGCACGACCCCTCCTACTACGAGCACCTCCTCGACCTGCACGGCCGCGTGCCGCGCCCGCACGTCGTGAAGCGGATGGTGAGCGAGATCATGTCGGCGCTCGGCGAGCTCGTCCTGCAGCGCGACCGCTTCGCCCGCATCTACCTCGGCGCCGACGCGGAGACGCGCGCGTTCGACGCCATCGACGCGGTCGGCTTCTCCTCGGCGCTGCCGGGGGTGGTCCACTACGACGTGCTGCGCGAGGACGACCGCATGCACGTGCTGCTCGGAGAGCTCTTCCGCAAGCACGACCTCTTCCGCCTCATGGACGGCGGCATCGGCGACAACGTCCCGGCGCGCGCCGCCTGGCGCCTCGTGCAGCAGGGCGCGCTCGGGACGCGCAACGCCTTCGTCCTCGCCTTCGACGCCTTCAGCCCGAAGCTCTCGCAGCCGATGTGGCTCGGCCTCGAGCAGCTCGTCCAGCAGAACGTCGCCCGCAATCGCCCGTTCATCCACCACCACAAGTCGTTCCAGCAGGTGCTCTCGCCGCTCGATCTCGTCCCCTCCGTGTCGCACCTCAAGCGCGCGATCCAGTGGGGCAAGGAGGAGCTCGTGGCGGACATGCCGCTCGTGGCGCGGCTGTGCCGGCCCTTTCCGGCGCTGGCGTGAGCGCGACCCCTAGCTTTTCGTCCCCCTCTCCCTGGGAAGCGGGGGGAGGGAGACGAACACGCGCGGCCGCACCGCGCGCGCCACCCCCTCCACGTCCACCCGCTCCGGCCCGAACGTCCGCAGGAGCAGCTCCCTGCTCACGACGCTGTGCGGCGTGACCATGTACCCGGTCGCGAGGTCGCCCACGACCGTCGAGCGCGCGGTGCCGTGGAACCAGAACCAGGCCGCGACGTAGGCGGCGACGAGCGCGTCGAGCCGGTCCTCGTTCTCCTTCGTCCAGGCGAGGTCGAGCGGCGCGACGGCCTCCGCGTTCACGACGCGCGGCTCCTTGCGCGCGAGGCTCCGGACGAGCTTCAGGAAGCGACGCCACCCGAGCGCGGTGCCGCGGCCTCGCTTGTAGCGGAGGCAGCGATTGAGGCCGAAGAGCCCGACGAGCGCGGGGTGCGGGTAGCACTCGAGATAGTGGCGCCCCGGAGCGCGCCGCGCGACCGCCATCGGCTCGTGCCGGTACCCCTCCGCCGCCAGCAGCTCGACGAGGTCCCAGATCCCGCCGCGCGGCCCGTAGGCGGGATTCGAGGTGTTGGAGGCGTGCGCACCGAGCCGGAAGCGGCCCATGAGGCTCTTCGCGAGGAGCAGGTCGACGGGGCGGTGTCCCGTCGCGTTCAGGACGACGAGGCTCTGGTCGATCCCGACGACGTGCTGCGCCTCGCGGCGATACCCTGCGAAGGCGCGCAAGAGCTCGGGCCAGCGCGCCCGGATCCCCGGCCGGGCGAGGAGGCCGCCCGAGGCGCACGGTGCGAGATCGCAGACCGCCCCCGGGCTCTTGCCTCCCCAGGCGGAATCGACGCCGGTGAAGAGCGGGACGGTCGTCACATCCGTTTCGTCTTGTTGAATCCCCCCCGCCATTGAGGCATCTTTCGGGGACCATGGACAAGGCCGAGAAGATCTGGCTGGACGGGAAGCTCGTGAACTGGGACGACGCGAAGGTGCACGTGCTCACGCACGCGCTCCACTACGGCGTCGGCGTGTTCGAGGGGATCCGCGCCTACAAGACGGCGGACGGGCGCTCGGCCGTGTTCCGCCTGCGCGAGCACATCCAGCGCCTGTTCGACTCGGCGCACATCGTGCTCATGGAGATCCCGTACTCCCTCGAGCGGCTCCACGACGCGTGCCTCGAGACGCTCAAGGTGAACAAGCAGCCCGAGGGCTACATCCGGCCGCTCGCCTTCTATGGTTACGGCAGCATGGGTGTCGGCGCGGTGAACCCCGTGCAGGTCACGATCGCGACCTGGCCCTGGGGCGCCTACCTCTCCGACGAGGGCCTGAAGAAGGGCATCCGCGCGAAGGTGTCGTCGTTCACGCGCATGCACGTGAACGTCAACATGGTCCGCGCGAAGATCGGGGGGCAGTACGTGAACTCGTTCCTCGCGAACCGCGAGGCGACGCTCTCCGGGTACGACGAGGCCATCCTCCTCGACACCGAGGGATACGTCGCCGAGGGCTCGGGCGAGAACATCTACATCGTGAAGAACGGCACCCTCTATACGCCGCCGCTCTCCTCGCCCGTCCTGGCCGGCATCACCCGCGACTCGGTGCTGCGCATCGCCAAGGACCAGGGGGTGCCCATCGTCGAGCAGAAGTTCACGCGCGACACGATGTACCTCGCCGACGAGCTCTTCATGACGGGCACCGCCGCCGAGGTGACGCCGGTGCGCGAGGTGGACAACCGCCGGATCGGGACAGGCCTCCCGGGCCCGGTCACGAAGAAGATCCAGGACACCTACTTCCGCGCCGTCCACGGTGAGGAGCCCCGCTACCGGGAGTGGCTGACGCACTACTGAGCACGGCGCTCCGGCCGTCCGCTCGCCGCTCCCTGGCTCGGAGCGGACAGACCGAAAACGAGCGTTGCTCGTGGTTCGCGGAACATCCGCGGCGTCCATCTGTTGTAGACGGCGGCCAAATTCGTTGACTGTCGGCGCACGGTTCGGCTAGATTCCGCAAAATTTCCGCACCCGTGCGTAAATTGGCAGGAAACTCGCGAACTTGCGCGAATCGCTGTCACGCGCGGCGAAAACGCGCGGTTCCCGGAGGCGAGGAGCACCATGCGGAGCAGGTATGTCGACATCGAGGATCGCACCCAGGACCTCGCTGATCTGATGCGCGACGAGCCTGGCCTCGCTGCGGAATTCCTCAGGAAATACGAGCTCTCCTGGGTCTACCACGAGAACGCGCTCGAGGGCGTCGTCTTCAGCGGCCAGGAGCTCGAGATCGCGCTCGGCCCCCAGCCTCTCGCCGAGATCGCTGCCATCAACGCCTTCCGCGACATCCGCAACTTCAAGGCCGCCATCGACGTCATCCGCGCCGAGGCAGCCGCCAAGAAGCCGAAGATCACGCTCGCGCTCGTGAAGAAGCTCTACGAGACGCTGCACGTGGGCATCGAGTCGCGGGCGGCGGCCGAATACCGGAAGGAGATCCCGCTCCACAGGGCCTACTTCCACGAGATCGCCCAGCCCGCGAAGATCCCGGGACTCCTCGCGAAGCTCATCGAGTGGTGCGAGTCGGCGGACTTCAGGGGCTCGCACGTCTTCCACCAGGTGTCGAAGCTCCAGCACGGCTTCATGCAGGTCTATCCGTACACCGAGGGGTCCGGAAAGATCGCCCGGCTGCTCGCGAACCTCCTGCTCGTCCACGAGGGCTACCAGCCCTGCATCATCCACACGATCGACCGCCAGCGTTACTATGAGTCGCTGAAGCAGCCCGAGGCGACCCTGCGCGATCTCATGATGGAGTCGATGGTGAACGGCCTCGCGAACGGCGAAAAGTTCTTCCAGACCGCGCTCGCGGCCCGAGCGAAGAAGGCTGCGCGGTAGCACCGCCCCGCAGGGCTGCCAGCCAAGCGCCTGAAAGCACAGCGCCTTTATTTTGGACCTCCCACGCGCCCCACGAGCGTGGCGGTGCCGGGGGCGGCTATTGTATAGAAGGCCGCTTCGATGATCCTGGGAGCCCATGTCGGCGTGGCGGGGGGAGTCTCGACGGCGTTCGCCCGGGCCGAGGCGGACGGCGCCGACTGTCTCCAGATCTTCACCCGGAACGTGCGGGGCTGGGCGACGAAGCCGTTCGACCCCGACGAGGTGGAGCGCTTCCGCGCCGAGTCGAGGCGGACGAGGAAGCCCGTCGCGGCGCACTCCACCTACCTCGTGAACCTCTGCTGCGAGGACCGCGCGATCAGGCAGAAGAGCTGGGACGCGCTCGCGGACGAGCTCCAGCGCTGCGAGCAGCTCGGCGTCAGGTGGCTCGTCTTCCACCCGGGGAGCCACACCGACGAGGGCGAGGGCACGAAGGTCGTCGCCGAGGGGATGACGCAGGCGCTCGCACGCTCGCCCGGGAAGGCGCGACTCCTCATCGAGACGACCGCCGGTCAGGGGTCGAGCCTGGGGTGGCGCTTCGAGCAGGTCGCCGCCATCCGTGAGGCCGTCGCCGCGCCCCACCGCCGCCGGGTCGGCGTCTGCGTGGACACCTGCCACATCCACGCAGCCGGTTACCCGCTCGAGACCCGAGAGGAGTACGAGGCCACCTTCGAGGAGCTCGATCGCGCCGTCGGGCTCCGCCACGTCGAGGCCTTCCACCTCAACGACTGCAAGAAGCCGCGCGGCTGCCGCGTCGACCGCCACGAGCACATCGGGGACGGCGAGCTCGGCTTCGCGCCGTTTCGCCACCTCGTGAACGACCCGCGGTTTGCGGAGGTGCCGGCTTTCCTCGAGACCGAGCTGCGCTTCAAGGAGAACCTGGCGGTGCTCCGGTCGCTGCGACGATGAAGCCCGCCACGCGCATGCTCTCCCACAGGCACGACACCCGCGTGCGTCACCGCGCGCTCCTCCGCTCACCGCGCATGGCCGTGCTGCGCTCGAAGGGCGGCGACGCCCAGCGGCTGAAGCTCGAGCGGCTCATCCAGTACGCGAGGGGGCACAAGCGGGCGCTCGTCCTCACTCACGACAACCCGGATCCGGACTCGATCGCCTCGGCGGTGGCGCTGGCCCACCTCCTCGATCGGATGGCCGGGGTCGAGGCGGTCGTCGCCTACGGCGGCATCGTCGGCCGCGCCGAGAACCGCGCGCTCGTGCGCGTGCTGAAGCTGCCGGTGGTGCCCATCTCGCGCGTCGTGTTCGAGGACCACGACCTCATCTGCATGGTCGACACGCAGCCCGAGCAGGGGAACCACTCGCTGCCGGCGCGCCACTTCCCCGACGTGGTCATCGACCACCACCCGGAGCGGCCGGAGACGCGGCTCGCGCCCATCTCCGACGTGGGCGAGGCGGTGGGCGCGACGAGCACGGTCGTGGTCGAGTACTTCCGCGCGAGCGGCCTCGAGATGCCGCCGGCCATCGCGACCGCGCTCTACTACGGCATCAAGGCGGACACCCGCGACCTCGGCCGGCAGACCACGCCCGCCGACGTGGACGCCTACCTGTGGCTCTTCCCGATCGTGGACAAGGAGGCGCTCGGGGAGATCGAGCACCCGCGCCTCCCGCTCGAGTACTTCCGGCTCTACCACACCGCCATCGAGCGCGCCGTCGTCTACGACCACGCCGTCGTCTGCGACCTCGAGGAGATCTACGCGCCCGACATGGTGGCGGAGGTGGCGGAGCGGTTCCTCTTCCTCGAGGACGTGAAGTGGTCGCTCGCCTTCGGCGAGTACGAGGGGCAGCTCTACTTCTCCCTCCGCACGAGCGATCGGCGCATGAACGCGGGGCGGCTCATCCGCGACGTCATCGAGGAGAAGGGCGGCTCGGCCGGCGGACACGGCTCGATGGCCGGCGCCCGCATCCCGCTGCGCGGGCTCGCGCCCGCCGCCCGCGCGCGCTTCAAGCAGGACCTCGTGCAGCGGTTCCTGAAGGAGTTCGGGATCCGCGGCAAGAAGGGCAAGCGGATGGTGTGAGCGCGCCATGAGTCGCACACACGCGAGCGAAGCGAGCGCGCCGGGGCGCCGCCGGGGAAGCGGCCAAGCCGCGCCCGGCGGCGCACGGGACCCTCGCGCGGGGTGGGGCAGTGATCGGAGCGCAGGCGCTGCAGCGCCTGCACGAGCTTCGCTCGCCGGGGCGGGGCGCGGCCCCGTGAGATGACCTACCTGGATCACAACGCGATCACGCCCATGCGCCCGGAGGCGAAGGCGGCGGTCACGGCGGCGCTCGACGTCTTCGGGAACCCCGCCTCGGTCCACGCCGCCGGGCGCGCGGCGCGCGACGTGCTCGACCGCGCGCGCGCCCAGGTCGCGGCCGCCCTCGGGGCGCAGCCGGCCGAGATCGTCTTCACCTCGGGCGCGACCGAGTCGGCCGCGCTCGCGATCCGGGGCGCGCTCGGGGCCGCGCCGGCCGGCCGCGAGGACCTCGTCGTGACGGCGGTCGAGCACCCGTGCGTGCTCGCGGTCGCCGACGCGCTCCGGGCCGAGGGGCGCCGCGTCACGGTGCTGCCTGTCGATCGCCGGGGCCTGCCGGAACTCGACGCCGCTCGCGCCGCGGTGACGGTCCGGACCGCGCTCTTCTGCGCGATGACCGCGAACAACGAGACGGGCGTGCTCCTGCCGGTCCCCGAGCTCGCCGCGATCGCGCGCGACCGCGGCGCGCTCTTCTTCACCGACGCGGTGCAGGCGGTGGGAAAGATCGAGGTGGACGTCCGCACGCTCGGCGCCGACCTCCTCGCCCTCACCGGCCAGAAGTTCGGCGGGCCGCGTGGAGCGGGCGCGCTCTGGGTGAAGAGCGGGGTGCGCCTCGCGCCGCTCCTCGGCGGCACCCAGGAGCG
>DASWDS010000563.1:0-1589 GCA_036395165.1 Anaeromyxobacteraceae bacterium
CCGCGGCGCGGCGTCTCCGATCGCGCGCGCGAGGAGGTGCTGGACGATGCGCGAGATCGGCACGCCGGTGGGGCAGAGGGGGTCGCACCCGTCGCACGCGGCGCAGGACGCCAGCGCCTCGCGGGCGTGGGCGAGCTCGCCGCTGCTCTTCCCGTAGAGCCGGAACGCGGCGTGCAGCCCGAGCGCCCGGACCGCCGGCGCGGCGCCCGCCAGGTCGCACCCGACCTCGCACACGCCGCAGCCGATGCAGGCGCTGGCGGCCTCGCCGATGGCCCGGTCCGCGGGGCGCGTCGGCACGAGCCCCTCGGCGGCGTAGTTCCCGAGGAAGCGCTCGAGCCCGCTGCCCTCGTGGCGCAGCCGCTTGAACGGGTGGGCGAGGATGGCGCGGTACGCGAGGTACGAGAGCGCCTGGAGGCGGCTGGCAGACACGGGGCGAGTATAGCGCGCGCGGTCCGTCAGTCGGACGCGGCGTGCCGCCCGGCCAGGTACCCCGTCACGATCGCGACGCCGAGGCCCGTCCCGTCCACGGCCTGCTCGTGGCCGCCCACGATCGCGCCCGCCGCGAAGAGCCGCGGGTGCACCGGTGCGTCCGAGCCGCCCAGCGGCCGGAGGAGCCCGTCGACGCGGAGGCCCGCCGCGAGGAGCGGCTGCGCGGCGCGCCGCTCGCGCAGCGTGAGCGCGGTGGGCGGGCGCACGGCGAGGTGCGCGCCCGACTCGCCGTTCACGGACGCCTGGACCGGGATCCCGAGGAGCGGCTCGGCGAGGCGCGCGCGCCGCACGATGCCGCCTCCGACGAAGCGCCCGGTCGCGAGCACCCAGCTCCGGGCGCGGACGTCGCGATCTCCGGCGCGGGCCGGAGCGCCGGGTCCCGTCGCGCCCGTGAGCTCGGCGGGGACGACCTGCACGCCCGCGGCGGCGAGGCGCGCGTCGAGCGCGGCCTGGAGCCGGAGCCCGGGCACGCTCGGGACGTCCGCCACCGTCTCCGCCACGGGCACGCCCGCCTCCGCCGCGATGCGCTCCATGACGCGCGACGCGGGGGAGAGGCCGAGCACGGGCGGGAAGAGCGCGACGCCCGCGCCGGCCGGCAGCGCCCGCCGCAACAGCCGCCCCGCCTGCTCGGCGGCGCCCGGCGCCTCGAGCGCGCGCGCCAGCTCGTGCGGGCGCGCGATCGACGTCTCCTCGCGCATGAAGAGGTCGATCTCGATCGCGGTCGCGCGGGGGGCGCCCGCGCCCTGGTAGCGGGCGAGGCCCCCGGCGACGAGCCGGGCGTCGAAGCCAAGGTGACCACGGAACCCCACCACCGCGAGCACGCCGCGCGCGGACGCGAGGTCGCCCGCCAGCATCGTCCGCTGCGCGAGCGCGCACGTCACCGCAGACCCGTAGGGCGTCGCGAGCTGGAGCGGGCGCGGCCCGAGCGGCGCCAGCACCTCGCCCAGCTCCGCCGCGGCGAACGCGAGCGCCTCCTCGAGCGCGCCGAGCGCGGCGCCGATCGCGGCGTACGGGTGCTCGGGGCGGCTCGCGGCGATGCGCCGGGCGGCGGCGACGGTGCCGAGCCGCGACGCGAAGGGCTCGCCGGGGGGCGCCCAGGC
>DASWDS010000564.1:0-2712 GCA_036395165.1 Anaeromyxobacteraceae bacterium
CCGGCGACATCGCCCGCACCGACGCGGCGGTGGCGGCGCTCTTCCCCGAGAACGTGGCGCTCCGGCGCTGGCTCGAGCTCGCGAGCCGGCGGGTGCGCTTCCAGGGGTTGCCCGCGCGCATCTGCTGGCTCGGGTACGGCGAGCGCGATCGCGCCGGGGCCGCCTTCAACGACCTCGTCCGGCGCGGCGAGGTGAAGGCGCCCATCGTCATCGGGCGCGACCACCTCGACTGCGGATCCGTGGCGTCCCCCCACCGCGAGACGGAGGGCATGAAGGACGGCTCCGACGCGATCGCCGACTGGCCCATCCTGAACGCGCTGGTGAACGCGGTGAACGGCGCGTCGTGGGTGAGCTTCCACCACGGCGGCGGCGTCGGGATCGGGTACTCCCTCCACGCGGGACAGGTGATCGTCGCCGACGGCACCGCCGACGCGGCGCGGCGTCTCGACCGCGTGCTGCACGGCGACCCCGCCATGGGCGTGCTGCGCCACGCCGACGCCGGTTACGAGCGCGCGCAGGAGGTGGCGCGAGAGCGAGGGGTGAAGATCCCGTGACCTCGAATCCGACCTCTGGAGGGACCACGAGCGTTTCGTCTCCTCTCCCTGGAAGCGGGGGTGTCGGGGGCGGAGCCCCCCGACTTCGATCGACGGCGAAGCCGGCGGCCGCTCGCGCCAGCGAGCGAAGGCGCCCCAGGCGCCGCCGCCGGCCGGGGAGAGGGTCGGCGTACGTCGCGTCCTGCCCCTCTCCCCAGCCCTCCCCCCGCAAGCTGGGGGAGGGGGCCTGAACCCTCGACCTCGCCGGAATGCTTCTCACCGTATCGATAGCCATGCCCCGCCGCCCCAAGATCACCCTCGCCTTCCGCCACGCCCTCGTCGCCGCCTGCGACGCGGGCCGCTCGGACGCCGGGCTCGTCCCGGACGGCGCGGTCGCGATCGCGGATCGCCTCATCGGCTGGGTCGGGCCCGACGCGCGACTCGAGGCCGAGGTGGACCTCGCGGGCGCCGAGATCGCCGACGCCGGCGGCAGGCTCGTCACGCCGGGCCTCGTGGACAGCCACACCCACCTCGTCTTCGCGGGAGACCGCGCGGCGGAGCACGCGGCGCGCTGCGCCGGACGGAGCCACCTCGACGCCGCGCGCGAGGGCGGCGGCATCCTCGCCACGGTCCGCGCCACCGCGGCCGCCCCGGACGACGCGCTCCTCGCCTGGGCCATCGAGCGCGCCCACCGCCTCCTCGCGCAGGGCGTCACCACCATCGAGGTGAAGAGCGGCTACGGCCTCGGCGTCGACGCCGAGCTGCGGCTCCTGCGCATCATCGCGCAGCTCGCGCACGCGCTCTGGTCAGAGGTGACGATCGTGCCGACCCTCCTCGCCGGCCACGCCGTCCCGCCCGACCGCGCCGGCGATCGCGCGCGCTGGCTCGACGAGCTCTGCACGGGGCTCGTCCCGGCGGTCGCCGCCGAGCAGCTCGCCGTCTTCTGCGACACGTACGTGGAGGAGGGGGCCCTCACGCTCGCCGAGGGCCGGAAGGTGCTCGAGGCGGGCGCGCACCATGGCCTCGTCCCACGGCTCCACGCCGATCAGCTCAGCGCGGGCGGAGGCGCGCGCCTCGCCGCGGAGCTCGGCTGCGCGAGCGCCGACCACCTCGAGCGCGTGGACGACGCCGGGATCGCCGCGCTGGCGGGCGCCGGCGTCGTGGCGGGCCTCCTCCCCGTCTCGACCCTCTTCCTGCGGCTCCCCGGCTACGCGCCCGCGCGCCGCCTCCTCGACGCGGGCGTCGCGGTGGCGCTCGCGACCAACGTGAACCCGGGCACCGCCATGAGCGAGAGCGCGGGCCTCGCGCTGGCGCTCGCGTGCGTCGCGCTCGGGCTCACGCCGGCCGAGGCGCTCGTCGCCTTCACGGCGGGCGGCGGACGGGCGCTCCGGCGGCCCGACCTCGGGCGGCTCGCGCGCGGCTGCGAGGCGGACCTCGTCCTGTGGGGCTGCCGCTCCGTCGAGCACCTCCCCTGGCACATGGGCGTGCCGCACGCGCTCACCGTGGTGAAGCGCGGCCGCGTCGTCCTCCGCGCGGCCGCCGGCTCCGTCGCGGACTGCCCCTGAGCGATCGCGATGCGGGTCGGCCTCGTCTCGGACACGCACGGGCTCTTCGAGCCACGCCTGGTGGAGCTGTTCGCCGGGTGCGACCTCGTGCTCCACGCCGGCGACGTCGTGAAGGCGTCGATCCTCGACGACCTCGCGCGCATCGCCCCGGTGCGCGCCGTGCGCGGCAACAACGACCTCGGTCCCGCCTTCGAGCACCTCCCCGAGATCGCCCACGTGGAGCTCGGAGAGGTGGACGCGGTGCTCGTGCACCAGATCGGCGGACGCTCGCGTCTCCTGCCCGCGGTGCGCCGCTCCCTCGCGCGGCACCGCGCTCGCGTCGTCGTGTACGGCCACTCGCACCGCCCCGGCGCCTGGCTCGACGACGGGCTCCTGTTCGTGAACCCGGGGTCGGCGGGCCCGCGCCGCTTCAGCCTGCCGCGCGCGGCCGGATTGCTCGACGTGCGCGGCCGCCGCGTCGAGGTGAGGTTGCTCGACGTCGCGAGCCCTCGCCTGCCCCTCCTCTTTCCGCCGACCGTGGCCGACCTGTGATGGCCGTGCTCGGTTGCGCTGGTCCCGTGAACGAGCCCGCGCCCGTGCCCGCGCCCGGCTTCTTTCGGGCTCGGACTCGGGCT
>DASWDS010000565.1:0-3127 GCA_036395165.1 Anaeromyxobacteraceae bacterium
CGAGCGGCGCGACTCGGGTGAAGATCCGGGATGCCAAGGGCGCGAACCGTAACCGCCGGATCGCGGGGCGGTCAAGGGTTAATCCCACCGCGGTGAGGGCCCTACCCGGCCACCCCCGCGGCCCTGGCGGGCGCGGCGCCCGGTGGCAGCTCCACCTGGATCTTCCGGAAGTCCGCCAGGTCGGCGAAGAGGCCCGCGACGCGCTTCACGAGCGCGAGCCGGTTCGCGCGGAGCGCCGGGTCCTCCGCCATGACGAGCACGTCGTCGAAGAAGCGATCCACCGCCGGCTTCAGCTCCGCGACCGACCTCAGGACCGCGGGGTAGTCGCGGCGGGAGCGCAGCGCAGCGACCTCCGCCTCGACGCGCGCCAGCTCGGAGGCGAGGTGGCGCTCCGCGTCCTCGCGGAAGAGCGCCGGGTCGAGCGCGGCCGCGCCGGCGCCCTGCGCCTTCTCCTGGATGTTCGCGACGCGCTTGAACGCGACCGCGAGCGGCACGAAGTCGGGCCGCCGCTTCACCTCTGCGAGCGCCTCGAGCCGCCGCCGCGCGTCCACGACGTCGTCGAAGCCGGCCGACAGGACCGCCTCGACGAGGTCGGCGTCGAACTGCTCGCTCCAGAGCGCCTTCACGCGCCCGCGCAGGAAATCGAGCGCCTGCCCCTTCACCGCCGCGCGGTCGGCCGTGACCTTGCCCGCGAGCGACGCGAGCGCGGTGTCCACGGCGGCGGAGAGCGAGAGCTGGTAGCCGCGATCCTGGACGATGCGCAGGATGCCGATGGCGGCGCGCCGGAGCCCGAAGGGATCGGCGGCGCCGGTCGCCTTCTCGCCGACGCCGATGATGCCGGCGAGCTGGTGGAGCCGGTCCGCCAGGCCGACGAGCGCCCCGAGATCGCCGCGCGGCATCTCCCCGGCGGCCCCGATCGGCTTGTAGTGGTCCTCGATCGCCTCGGCGATCTCGGCGGGCTCGCCGTCGAGCCGGGCGTAGTGTCCGCCCATGATCCCCTGCAGCTCGGGGAACTCCCCCACCATCCCGGTGTTCAGGTCCGCCTTGCTCAGCCGCGCCACGCGGCTCACGCCGTCGGCCTTGTCCGGTAGCCCGAGATCGTGCGCGAGCCGGGCGGCGATCTGCTGGATGCGCTCGACGCGCTCGAGCTCGGTCCCGAGCTTCGCCTGGTAGGTGCGGCGGCCGAGGTCCTGGACGCGGTCCTCGAGGCGGCGCTTGCGATCCTCCTCGAAGAAGAAGCGGGCGTCGGCGAGGCGCGCGCGCAACACGCGCTCGTACCCGTTCCGCGCGACGCGCGGGTCCTTGACGGGTGTGCCCGACACCGCGATGAACCTGTTGGTGAGCTTCCCCCCCGGGTCCACCACCGCGAAGTAGCGCTGGTGGTTGCGCTGCTCGGAGACGACCACCTCGGGCGGCAGCTCCAGGTTGGACTCCTCGAACTCACCCGCGATCGCCGTGGGGTGCTCGACGAGGAACGTCACCTGCTCCACCAGCGCGTCGTCGGGGCGGATCGTCCCGCCCGCCCTCTTCGCGGCGGCCGCGAGCTGCTTCTCGATCTCGGCGCGCCGCTCGGCCGGGTCCACGATGACGAACGCCTTGCGCAGCTTCGCGACGTAGTCCTCGGGCGTGCCCTTGAGCGCGATGGCCTTGGGCGCCTTGAAGCGGTGGCCGTGCGTCACGACTCCGGAGACGACGTTGCCGTAGCGCACCTTCACGGGCTTGCCGCCGTAGAGCGCCGCCATCCAGCGCAGCGGCCGGGCGAAGGTGACCGTCTCGTCGCCCCAGCGCATCGCCTTCTTGAACCGCAGCGACGCGACCAGCTTCTCGAGGATGGCCGGCAGCACCTTCTCCGCGCGCTGGCCCTTCTCCAGCTTCTCGGCCGCGATCCGCTCGCCCTTCGGCGTCTGCACGCGCTTGAGCTTCGCGACGTCGACCCCCTGGCTCTTCGCGAAGCCGAGCGCCGCCTGCGTGGGCTTGCCCTCGGCGTCGAAGGCCTGCGCCACGCCCGGCCCGAGCGCCTCGGTGCGCGCGTCGGGCTGCTTCGCCGCGACGTCGCGGGCCCAGACGCAGAGGCGGCGCGGCGTGCCGACCGCCCGCACCTCGCCGTGGGCGAGGCGGGCGTCGTCGAGCGCCTTCCCGAGGTCGTCCTGCAGCTGCCGCAGCGCCGGCGGGATGAAGCCGGCCGGGATCTCCTCGCTTCCGATCTCGAACAGGAGGTCTGCCATCTATGCGGCCCTCTTCTTCGCGCCCTTCTGGGCGGCCTTCAGGAGCGGGAACCCGAGCTCCTCGCGCATCTTCAGATACCCGTCGGCGCAGCCGCGGGCGAGCGCGCGCACACGGCCGATGTAGGCCGCGCGCTCGGTGACGCTGATCGCGCCGCGCGCGTCGAGGTTGTTGAAGGTGTGCGAGCACTTCAGGCAGTAGTCGTAGGCGGGGAGCGGCAGCTTCAGCTCGAGGAGCCGCTTGCACTCCGCCTCGTACATCCCGAAGAGCGTGAACAGCATCTTCGGGTCGGACGCGCGGAAGCTGTATTCGCTCATCTCCACCTCGTTGCGGTGGAAGACCTCGCGGTACTTGACGCCCTTCACGAATTCGACGTCGTAGACGTTCTCGACGTTCTGCAGGTACATCGCGATGCGCTCGAGCCCGTAAGTGAGCTCGCAGGCGACGGGCTTCACCTCGAACCCGCCCGCCTGCTGGAAGTAGGTGTACTGGGTGATCTCCATCCCGTCGCACCACACCTCCCAGCCGAGCCCCCAGGCGCCCAGCGTCGGGCTCTCCCAGTCGTCCTCGACGAAGCGGATGTCGTGCTCGAGCGGGTCGATCCCGATCGCCTCGAGCGAGCCGAGGTAGACGTCCTGCACGTCGGCCGGGTGCGGCTTCAGGATGACCTGGAACTGGTGGTGCTGGTAGAGGCGGTTCGGGTTCTCGCCGAAGCGGCCGTCGGCGGGCCGCCGCGAGGGCTCCACGTACGCGACCTTCCACGGCTCGGGGCCGAGCACGCGCAGGAACGTGGCCGGGTTCATCGTGCCGGCCCCGACCTCTTGGTCGTAGCCCTGGGTGAGGATGCAGCTCCGGCCGGCCCAGTACGTCTGCAGCTTCAAGATGAGGTCCTGGAAGTACACGC
>DASWDS010000566.1:0-5438 GCA_036395165.1 Anaeromyxobacteraceae bacterium
AGCAACGCCGCTCGTCCTCGCGGCGTCGGCCCTCTGCCCGCGAGATCGCGCGTGCGCCTCCGGAACGGCAGTGGCGCTCTCGAACCACCGTCGGATCGCAGCGAGCTGACGTGCGTGCCCTGGACACGCACGAAACGGACCGGTGGAAGCCCCGTTCGAGTGAATCTACTGCCGCCAGGACTCATGATTGGTCCGACCGCCGCGGCCGAGAGCGCATGTTTCGGTCCGTAGAAGCGTCGTTGGGGCCTCGGGTCATCGGAGGATGACGGACACATGGCGATCGAAAAAATGGTGGAGTGGACCAAGCGGGACGAGCTCGCGTCCATGTTCATGCAGGCCATCATCACCGGGAAGGTTACGGCCGGCACACATCCCGAGGCTGAGGCGAGGCCGCTCGCGCTGAAAGCCTATCAGCTCGCGGATGCGTTCCTCACCGTGCACAGCGCCGGCGGCAAGTCGTAGAGCGGGGGCGCACCGCGCCAACGGCCGCCCCCGGATCAGGCCGGCGAAGAGGGCGAGAGCGCCGATTCGCTGACGCTGGTCCGGGAGGATGAGCGCTGGGCGATCGTGATGGATCACTTCTCCCCATATCCCACCTGAGTGGCCGCGATGCGCGTGGCGTCGCGGCCATGGGCGGTCACGCACGGCATGCCGCATTGACGATGCGTGATCGATGGCTACCATCGTGGTCGGATGCCTCGATCCGGTCACGGAGCCCGCCGCGCGCTCAGGCTCGCCGTCATGTGCGTGGCGCTCGCGGTGGCGGGCGTGCCCGCGCATGCGCTCGCGCCCACGGACGCGACCCAGATCGTCTTCCTGCAACGCCCGTCCGTGGTTCGGCCACCGAGCGCCGTTCGGCGTGGCTCCTGCGGCATCGCGATGCGCTCCGCGCCGCGAGCCGCGGCCCGCCGGGCCATCGCTCCCGTCGAGGCGCCGCGCGTCAGAGCGTCGGGCGTCCCCCTCTTCCTCGCGCATCGAGTGCTCCTGCGCTGAGCGGGTCCTTCGCGGCTCCGTCCTGCGAAACCCACTCCGACCAGGAGCACCCATGTCCCCGACGTACGCCACCTCGTGGCGAGGCCGTTGCCGACGCGTCCTCGCTGCCATCGGCCGACGCTTCGTCCGCTCGCTCCGCTCCCTCGTCACCCTCGCCGCGCTCATCGGGCGTCCGACGCGGTTCATCCTGATCGCGTTGTTGATCGCCTTCGCGCGAGGCCTCGGCGGGACGAGGTACACGCCTCATCCCGCGCCGAAGAACCTGCCGGCCGAGGTCGAGCGGAAGAGCTGACGACCCGCAGCGTGGGTCCCGCGGGCGTGCTGCCGGACGGACGCGAGTGGCGCCTCCGCGGTGTCCGTGGCGGCTCAGCGCCGCTTCAGCGCGGCGAGCGCGTGGCGCGCCTCGCGTCCGGGCGGCGTCTTGCCCCCCAGCTTGACCGCGCGCTCGAGGAGCGGCCGCGCGTCGCGCGGCGCGCCCTGCGCCAGCGCCGCCCTTCCCGCGGCGAGCGCGGCGGCGGCGCTCTTCGGATCGAGGCCGAGCGCGCGCTCGGCGGCGCTGCGCGCCTCGGCCGCGGCGCCCGCGGCGAGGCGCGCGCCGGAGAGGGCGAGCCAGGCGTCGAGGTCCTTCGGCCGCTCCTTCACCACGGCTTCGAGCTCGCGCGCGGCGCCCGCCGCGTCGCCCGTGCCGAGCCGGGCCCGCCCGAGCTCGAGGCGGGCGTCGAGGTGGTACGGGTTCCGCGCGACCGCCTTCTCCAGCACGTCGCGCGCCTCCGCGGCGCGGCCGCGCTGCACGAGCACGCGGCCGAGATCGCACTGCGCGTCCACGAGCTCCGGGTCGCGCCCGACGGCGTCGCGGAAGCGCCGCTCGGCCGAGTCCAGGCGTCCGGCCGCCGCGTCGAGGCGACCGCGCGCGACGAGCGCCACCGGGTGAGGCGAGGGGGCGGCAAGGAGCACGGCCGTGATGCGCGACGCCTGCGCGCGGTGGCCGGCGGCGAGCTCGGCGAGCGCCATCCAGGCGGCGGCCTCGGGCGTCATCTTGCCGTCGCGGCGGGTGCCCTCGAGCTCCCCCCGCGCCGCGTTCGCCTCGCCCAGCGCGAGCCGCGCGATCCCGCGGTAGAGCCGGAGCGTGCGCGTCGGCGCCCCCTCCGTCGCCGCGAGGAGCTCGCGGTAGCGGCCGTGCCGGAGCTGCAGCCGGGCGACGAGCTCGCGATGGGCGGCGCTGCCTGGCGCGAGGCGCACCGCGCCCTCGGCCGCCCGCAGCGCTCGGTCCAGGTCGCCTGCGCGCGCGAAGACGTCCGCCTGCACGGCCGAGATCTCGGCCTCCGCGGGCTGGCGCGACGCGGCCTGCGCGAGGCGCTGCTCGGCGTCCGCCACCCGGCCCGTCGCGGCGAGCAGGCGCGACAGGGCGAGGTCCATCCGGAGCGCGGCCGAGAGCGGCGTCGCGCTCGACTCGTCCGCCTCGACGGCCTCGAGCGTATGGAGCGCCTCCGGCAGGTCGCGGCCGAGCCTGAGCCGCGCCTCCGCCGCCCCGATCGCGGCGCGCGGATGGGTGGGGTGGGCGCGCAGGACGAGCGCGTAGCGATCGAGCGCGGCGGCGGCGTCGCCCCGGGCGAGCTCGAGATCGCCGAGCGTCGCCAGCGCGCGCAGGAGGGGCGGGCTGGCGCGGGCGGCCGCCTCGAGGTGGGGCCGCGCGCCGTCGAGGTCGTGCCGCGCCACGAGGAGCTCGCCCGCCAGCGCGCGCGCGAGCGGCGTCCCGCGCGCCGCGCCGTCGAGGAGCGCCTCGGCCGCGGCGCCACGCTCGCCCTCGCGATCGGCGACGAGCCAGCGCGCCGCGAGCGCGCCTTCGCCGGCGCCACCGGTGGCGAGGAGCTCTCGCGCCGCCGAGCGCGCGCCGGCGTCGCCGAAGTCGTAGGCGAGGACGCCGCTCACCTCCGCCGCCAGCGCGGCCGCGGCGGCGTTCGCTGGCGCCGCCCGGCGCGCGCCGTCGAGCACGCGCGCGGCCTCGCGCAGGGAGCCGGAGGTGTCGCGCGCGAGCCCCTTGCGCGCGTCCTCCACCGCCGCCCGTGCCTCGTCCGCGCGCCGGTGCTTTCGCACGGCGACGAACGTCGCGGCGCCCGCGGCGATCGCGACTGCGATGGCGACGAGCGTCGCGGCGGCCGCGTGGCGCCGAACGAAGCCCTGCTGCGGGACCGGGTCGGCGAGGAGCTTCTCGCGCAGCTCGTGCTCGTAGGTGCTCGCGACCTCGGACGCCTCGCGCTCCTCGTCCCGACCCGCGGACGGACGGGGGCGGTCGTCCCGCTCCCGTGCAGCAGCGCCGCGCGATGCGGCGGAGACGTCGGGGAGCGAGTCGAGGAACCGAGAGGCGGCGCTCGCCTCGGGTTCGGGGACGCGGTTGCTCCGGAGGATCGGCGGTGGCCGAGCGTCGGCACGGAGCGGCGGCGGTCCCGGGGTCGGGGTCGGAATCGAGGGTTCCGGCCCCCTCCCCCCGCTTGCCTTCCAGGGAGAGGCAGACGAGACGCTCGGGGTCGGGGTCGGAATCGAGAGTTCCGGCCCCCTCCCCCCGCTTGCGGGGGGAGGGTCGGGGAGAGGGGCAGGACCCGCCGACGCCTGCCGCGCCTCCTCGAGCCACCTCCGGATGCGCCCGTCTCCGGGATGCAGCGTGGCGGCCTGCTCCATGAGCGGCAGCGCACGAGCCGCGAGCCCGTTCTTCACGAGCGCCTCGCCCACCAGGTCGCAGCCGTACGGGTTCGCCGGGTCGGCGGCGAGGGCCTCGCCGAACCGCGCGATGGCCTCGTCCGAGCGGCCGAGCGCGAGGAGCGCCTTTCCCCAGAGCACGCGCGCCAGGACCGAGTCGGGGTGGTGCTCGAGCCCGCGCTGGCACACCTCGACGGCGCGCTCGGCGCCACCCGCCTCGAGGAGCGCGCGCGCGAGCTCGACGAAGATCCGCGACCGCGGATCGGCCTGGAGGATGCGCTCGTACTTTTCGACGGTCGAGGGCGCCATGCGTGGAGAGCGCCGATCGTATCACGCTCCCGGCGCGGCGCTGACCGTCGGGTCACGAGCGGAGGAGCGCCGATGTAAGCGCGGGGCGCACGCCAGGACAGGCGTGCACCCCGCGGGTGAAGCGTGTTCGCGCTCGTGCGTTAGAACGGGATGTCTTCTCCGCCCGGGCCGCCGCCGCCCTGCCCGCCACCCTGACCGGCACCGCCACCCTGACCGCCGCCCTCGCCACCCTCCTCGAACCCGGGCGGCGGACCGCCCATCTCGTCGTTCGACGGCCGCTGTCCCGGCGCCCGGTGACCGCCGGCGCCGCCGCCGCCGAGGAACCGCACGGTATCCGCGACCACCTTCACCTTGTATCGATCCTGGCCGCTCTGCTTGTCCTGCCACTTGTCGGTCTTGAGCCGCCCCTCGACGTAGACCTGACGGCCCTTCGCCAGGTACTCGCCGCACTGCTCGGCCTGCTTTCCCCAGACCTCGACCTCATGCCACTCCGTCTCCTCCTTGCGCTGGCCGGACTGCTTGTCGGTCCAGCTGCGGGAGGTCGCGACGCGCAGGCTGGCGACGGCCTGCCCACCCGACGTGTAGCGCACCTCGGGATCCTTCCCGAGGTTTCCGACGAGGATGACCTTGTTGACCATGGCGAAGCCCCTTTCGTTCGTGTCGCCCGGTTCTCTGCAGCGGCGAGGCGAAGAACGTAACAGGCGCGTCTGACAGGCGCGCGGGCCGAAGCGGCGACGAAGGGCGTTAGTTCTGGGTCGCGGGGCCGATGGTCGGCGCGGGGCCCGCCTGCTGCACCGAGCGCGCCGCCGCCACCTGCTCGTCGAGCTTGGGCGCGAGCGCGCGCGCGAATGTCGCGAGCTCGCCGTCCGCGTCCGTCCCCGCGCGGCGGAGGGCGGCCGGGAGCGGATGGTCGGGCTCCTTCGCGCGCGCGATCCCGCGCGCGACCGCGGCGACGACCGCCTCCGCAGCGGCCGCCGGCGCGCTGCGGAGCGCGCGCACGACCTCGTCGGGAGCGTTGCGCGCCACGTCCTCCCAGAGCTCGGCGACCCCGCCGGCGAGCCCGGGCTCGCCCATGGCGGCGGGCGTGAGCTCGACGAGCCGCGCCAGCGCGTCCGCGCTGCCCTCCGCGGCGAGATCGGCGAGCGAGCCCAGTACGGGCGCCGGTGCTTCGAGGTCCGAGCCGAGGGCGCGCATCCGCGGAAAGCTCGTGCCGTCGGCGGCGACGACGTCGAGGAACGCGCGCCGGCCCGGGTCGGCGTCCGGCTCCGAGAGGTAGACCGCCTCGGCGGCGGCGATCCTGAGCACGGGATCGCGCTCGGTCTTGAGCGCGGTGCGCAGGAACGAGATGTTGCGGGGATCGCCGGAGCGCCCCAGGCGGTAGTAGGTCGCGAGGTGCGCCTTCACGTCGGCGGTCGTCGCGTCGGCGGGCGGGGGCGGCGGCA
>DASWDS010000567.1:0-24692 GCA_036395165.1 Anaeromyxobacteraceae bacterium
CCGTCCAAGACCGCCGACATCGAGCAGGCGCTCGTGATCGGCGCCCAGGGCGCGCGCAGCTGTACGGTGTTCCTGGTCGGGTGAAAGGGGGTTGGGGAGGCGGCGGCGCTCGAGCTAAACGACAGTTCGCGATTCGAGATCTTCGCTCGTTGACTGTTTCCGAATCATGCTCGGCCGTTTAGACTCGCCGGAGCGCGCGTTCCCGCATGGACCCCTACCTCCGCCGCACGGACGTCCTCGACTTCGATCACCCGCGGATCGCGGCGCTCGCGCGCGAGCTCGCCGGGGCGGGCGCGACCCCGACCGCCAGGCGCATGTTCGAGTGGGTGCGCGACCACATCGCGCACACCGGAGACGCGGGCCGCGACGAGGTGACGTGCACCGCGTCACAGGTGCTCGAGACCGGCACCGGGTTCTGCTACGCGAAGAGCCACCTGCTCGTGGCGCTGCTCCGGGCGGCCGGCGTGCGCGCCGGGCTCTGCTACCAGCGGCTCTCGATCGGCGAGGACGTCTTCCTGCTCCATGGGATCGTGGCCGTCGAGCTGCCGGAGCACGGCTGGTACCGGATCGACCCGCGCGGCAACGGGCTCGGCATCGACGCCCAGTTCACCCCGCCCGAAGAGAGCCTCGCGCACGCGGCTGGGCTCCCGGGCGAGTGGGACTCCCGCGAGGTGTTCGCCGATCCGCTCCCGGTCGTGGAGCGCGCGCTGCGACGCTGGCGTCAGGTCGCGGAGCTCGTCAAGGGCTGGCCAGATCTGGCGCTGCCGCCGCGGGCGGGGTGAGCGGCCGGGTCCTCCTGGCCGGGAGCTCCTCCCCGGCTGACGGGCGCCGGCTATCCCACCTCGACTCGCAGCACCTCGCGCCCGAGGCGCACCGCGTCGCCGTCGTGGAGCTCGTGCTCGCTCCCGGGCGGGATGCGGATGAAGGTGCCGTTCGACGCTCCGAGATCGCGCAGCTTCGCCGTGCCGTCGCCGTCCACGACGATCTCGGCGTGGGCCTGGGACAGGTAGGGGTCGTCGCCGAGGTTGATCGAGCAACCGGCGCGCCCGATGGTGATGGACGGGCCGGTGCGCAGGTACGCGCGCCCGCCGACGCCGCCCTCCAGCCACTCCTCCACCAGCACCGCGGCCTGCTCCGGGCGGGGCGCGCCGAGCCGGCGCGTCCCGTCGCCGGGCGAGGGCGGGGGCGGCGCGAGCGGTCCCGCGAAGCGGAGGAGGCGGTCGCCGACGGCGAACAGGTATCCCGCGCGGAGCGGCACGGTGAGGCCGCGGAGCCGGACGAAGACCCCTCCGGCGGCGCCCTCGTCGCGCAGGACGAGCGCGCCGTCGCGCACGAGGAAGGTCGCGTGCAGCGGCGCGAGGCACGGATCGTCCGGGAACAGCACCTCGCCCTGGGCGCGGCCCGCCTGCACCTCGTCGCCGTGGCCGACCCGGAACGTCGTGCCGGGGGCCGCGTCGCCGCGCTCGACGACGAGCCGCGCCGCGACGGGCGCGACCGGCGCGCGCGCCGCGGCCGCGGCGACGTCGGCGCCGCGGAGAGGGGCGCCGCAGCGCGAGCAGTAGACGCCTGGACCGGACGCCGCGCCGCACCGGTTGCAGCGCGGGACGGGAGCCTGCGCGACGAGCCCGGGAGAGGACGTGAGCGGCGCCGGATCCGGGAAGATCTGGGCGCCCGCCGCCTCCGGCCGCGCCAGGATCGGCGGAGGCGTCGGCGGCGGAGACATCGGCGGTGACACCGGCGAAGGGCGCGCCGGCGGCGGCGAGAAGACGACCCCGAGCGGCTTCCCGCACGCGACGCAGGTCCTCGCGCCAGGGTCGTTGTAGGCGTCGCAGGCGCGGCAGACGAGGCCGAGCATCCCGGTGAGCCGGCCCATCGGCGACTCCGCCGAGCAGGCGGGGCACGCGGTCATCGTGGCGTCCAGCGCGGCGCCGCAGGTCTTGCAGGTCAGCAACGATGGCCTCCCCGGACCTTCTACCCCGCGTCCCCGCCGCCGCTCAACCGTCTGGGACCGCGCCGGGCGGGGACCCAGGCGCGCGCTGGCGCGCGATGCCGCGTCGCGTTACGAATTGTCCGTACGCTTGCCGGGCCTGGAACCGGCGGATAGGCTTTCTGGTCGGACCTTGCTTCGCCTCAATGACATCCTCGATCGCGTAGGGGGGTACCACCCCGACCCCGACCTCGACCTCATCAAGAAGGCCTACGTCTACTCGGCGAAGGTCCACCAGGGACAGATCCGCAAGTCGGGGGAGCCGTACCTCGTCCATCCGCTGGAGGTCGCCGGCATCCTCGCCGAGATGCGCCTCGACGAGGCGTCCATCGTCACGGGCCTCCTCCACGACACGATCGAGGACACGCTCGCCACCAAGGACGAGATCTCGGAGCTCTTCGGGCCGGAGATCGCGGAGCTCGTGGACGGCGTGACGAAGCTGTCGAAGTTCAGCGCCGGCAACACCCAGGAGGAGAAGCAGGCCGAGAACTTCCGCAAGATGGTCGTCGCGATGGCGAAGGACATCCGCGTCCTGCTCGTCAAGCTCGCCGACCGGACCCACAACATGCGGACGCTCGAGCACATGACGCCCGAGAAGCAGGAGCGCATCGCCCGAGAGACCCTCGACATCTACGCGCCGCTCTCGAACCGTCTCGGGATCCAGTGGCTGAAGAGCGAGCTCGAGGACCTGTCGTTCCGCTACCTGCAGCCGAGCGACTGGGCCGACCTGGGCCAGAAGGTCGAGGCGCGCGCCAAGGAGCGCGACAAGTTCATCGCCGAGGTGGTCGGCATCATCCAGGGCAAGCTCGGCGAATCCGGGATCCCGGGCGACGTGTACGGGCGCGTGAAGCACCTGTACTCGATCTTCCGGAAGATGCGCGAGCTGAAGGTCGACTTCGAGCAGATCCACGACGTCATCGCCTTCCGCGTGATCGTGGCCAATGTCGCGCACTGTTACGAGTCGCTCGGCCTCATCCACTCGCTGTGGAAGCCGGTGCCGGGCCGGTTCAAGGACTACATCGCGATCCCGAAGCCGAACATGTACCAGTCGCTGCACACGACCGTGATCGGGCCGCGGGCGGAGCGCATCGAGATCCAGATCCGCACCCAGGAGATGCACAAGATCGCGGAGGAGGGCGTCGCCGCGCACTGGGCGTACAAGGAGGGCAAGCACGGCGAGGGCCCGAGCGCCAAGGACGCCGCGAAGTTCGGGTGGCTGCGCCAGCTCCTCGAGTGGCAGCGCGACCTCACGGACCCCACCGAGTTCCTCGAGACGGTCAAGGTCGACCTCTTCTCGGACGAGGTCTTCGTGTTCACGCCCAAGGGCGACGTGAAGAGCCTGCCGCGCGGCGCGACCCCGGTGGACTTCGCGTACACCGTCCACTCCGAGGTCGGCGAGCGCACCGTCGGCGCGAAGGTGAACGGGAAGATCGTCCCGCTCCGCTACAAGCTGAAGAACGGCGACACGGTCGAGATCCTCACCTCGGCCACCTCGCACCCGTCCAAGGATTGGCTCACCTTCGTCAAGACGAGCCGCGCGCAGACGCGCATCCGCGGCTTCATCCGGCAGCTCGAGCACAAGCGCTCGCTCGAGATCGGCAAGGAGGTCGCGGAGCGCGAGCTGCGCCGGTACGGCCTCTCGCTGAACAAGCTCACCAAGGGCGGCGAGCTCGACAAGGCGGCCGGGGCGCTCGGCTACAAGAAGGGCGACGACGTGCTCGTCGCGCTCGGGTACGGGAAGCTGGCGCCGACGCAGATCCTCCACCAGCTCCTCCCCCCCGAGAAGCTGGCCCAGCCGGCGCCGGCGCAGGAGCCGACGTCGCGGCTCACCGAGATCTTCCGCAAGGTGGCGCGCCGCCCGACCGGCGGCGTGCGTATCAGCGGCATCGACGACGTCCTGGTCCGGTACGGCCGCTGCTGCAACCCCGTGCCGGGCGACGACATCGTCGGGTTCATCACTCGGGGACGGGGCGTGACCGTCCACACGCGGGCCTGCGAGAAGACGCTCCCGCTCGACCCGCTGCGCCGCGTGGACGTCTCCTGGGACACGAAGGCGAGCGAGGTGAAGCGCCCCGTCTCGATCCGCGTCGTGACCGACGACCGCCCGGGCGTGCTGGCCGAGATCTCGAAGACGATCAGCGAGGCGGGGATGAACATCTCCCAGGCCACGTGCCGCACGACCGGTCTCGGGCGCGCGGTGAACACCTTCGAGATGGCCATCGGCGAGCTGAAGCAGCTCCGGAGCGTCATGCGGAGCATCGAGGGGCTGCAGGGCGTCGTCTCCGTCGAGCGCATCTACTCGAGCGAGCGGGTGCCGACGTAGGGGGTGCGCCCGGCTCGCGCGCCCGCTATCCTGGCGCGCCATGCCGACCCACATCATCGCCACCCCGGACGCGCCGAAGGCGATCGGGCCGTACAGCCAGGCCGTCCTGCTCGAGCGCGCCGGCGCGAGGACGCTCTACTGCTCCGGCCAGATCGCGCTCGACCCCGCGAGCGGCGAGCTCGTGCAGGGCGACGTCGCCGTCCAGACCGAGCGGGCGATGCGGAACATCGAGGCGGTGCTCGCGGCGGCGGGCATGACCTTCGCGAACGTGGTGAAGACGACCGTCTTCCTCGCCGACATGGCCGACTTCGCCCGGATGAACGAGATCTACGGGAGGCGCTTCACGGCCGCTCCGCCGGCCCGCTCGACGGTGCAGGCGGCGGCGCTGCCGCGCGGCGCGCGGGTGGAGATCGAGGTCACGGCGGTCGCCGGCTGACGTGCGCCCCGGCGCGGCCGCTACGGCTCGTCGTAGGTGTACTGCTTGCCGGCGTAGTTGCGGAACGTCCAGCGCTTCCCCTCGTGCGACACCACGTACTCGGGGTTCACCGGGATCTTGCCGCCGCCGTGGGGTGCGTCCACCACGAACTGCGGCACGGCGAGGCCGCTCGTGTGACCGCGCAGCGCCTCGATGATGGCGATGCCGGCCGCGACGGGGGTGCGGAAGTGGCTGATGCCCTTCGCGAGGTCGCACTGGTAGATGTAGTAGGGCCGGATCCGCATCAGCAGGAGCTTGTGGTTCAGCTCCATCACCGTCTTCGGATCGTCGTTCACGCCCTTGAGGAGCACCATCTGGTTGCCGATGACACAGCCCGCGTCCGCCAGGCGGCGCGCCGCCTCGAACGCCTCGGCGGTGCACTCCTTGGGGTGGTTGAAGTGCGTGTTGACGAACACGGGGTGGTGCCGGCGCAGCATCCTCACGAAGTCGTCGGTCACGCGCTGCGGCAAGGTGACGAGATTGCGCGTGCCGAGCCGGAAGATCTCGACGTGCGGGATGGCGCGCAGCCGGCCGAGGATGTAGTCGAGGCGGTCGTCGGAGAGCGAGAGCGGGTCGCCGCCCGACACGACGATGTCGCGGATCTCGGGATGCGCCGCGATGTAGGCGAGCCCGTCCTCGACCTGCTTCTTGGCGGCGGCGCTGGTCGGGTCGGCCACCTTGCGCTTGCGGGTGCAGTGGCGGCAGTACACCGGGCAGTTGTGCGTCGTGTAGAAGAGGACGCGGTCTGGATAACGGTGCGTGATGCCGGGCACCGGCATGTCCCGCTCCTCGGCGAGCGGGTCCTCGAGGTCGGCGGGCGCGATCTGCATCTCGCCCATGGTCGGGACCGACTGGAGGCGGATGGGGCAGGTCGGGTCCTCCGGGTCCATCAGCGCCGCGTAATACGGCGTGATGCCCATGTGGAACTCCGCCTCGGTCTCAGCCGCGGCCTGCCGCTCCTCGGGCGTGACGCGGATCACCTTCTCGAGCTGGGCCAGCTTCGTGATCCGCTCGCGCTGCTGCCAGTGCCAGTCGTTCCAGATGCTCTCGGGGATCCCCTTCCAGATGGAGCGCGGACCGGGCGCGAACCGGGACGTGACGTGATGGACGGGGCGGACGTCGTCGTCGGGGAGCAGAGCGCTCTCGATGGAGGCGCTCCCGTTCGAGGGCGGCGCGACCGCTGCCTCCTTTCCCGTCAACACCGGAAGGGTTGCCATGTCCCCGTCACTCCTCGCGGCGCGCTTGGCAGCCGCTCGATCCCACTCTTAACACCGATGCGGCAGAGCGACACCCCCTGCCGGCGCCCCCTCGACCTCGTCCTGCGCGCGGCGAAGCCTA
Organism: Anaeromyxobacteraceae bacterium; assembly: GCA_036395165.1. Classification (GTDB taxonomy): domain Bacteria; phylum Myxococcota; class Myxococcia; order Myxococcales; family Anaeromyxobacteraceae; genus Anaeromyxobacter_A. The sequence goes on from DASWDS010000567.1 coordinate 6,124, forward strand.
CCTCGGGGGACCGACGCTCGGAGGCGAGCGGGCGCTCGCGCGCCGCTTTGACATTCCGGGATGAGGCCGCTAGGTTCGCGCGCCTTCCGGGCTTTCCATGAGCTGGCGCGCGCGTTTCCCAGGTGTTTCCGAGGCGGAGTGGCGCGATTGGCGCTGGCAGCACCGCCACGCGTTGCGGACCCCGGAGGCGCTCGCCGCGGCCGTCGACCTCACGGAACACGAGCGGCGCGGCCTCGCCGCGACCGCGGCCGTCTTCCGCCTCGGCATCACCCCGTACTACGCCTCGCTCATCGACCCCCGCCACCCGTTCTGCCCGGTGAGGATGCAAGCTGTCCCCGTCGTGGAGGAGGCGTCGCCCGCCGAGGGCGACCTGCGCGATCCGCTGGGGGAGGACCACCACCGCCCGGTGCGGGCGATCGTCCACAAGTATCCCGACCGCGTCCTCCTCCTCGCGACGGGCACCTGTTCGGTCTACTGCCGGCACTGCACGCGCCGGCGCATCACGGCGGGTGACGAAGGCGCCTTCGACCGCGCGGCCGCGGAGGAGGCGATCGCTTACGTGGGGGCCCACCGCGAGGTGCGCGACGTGCTCGTCTCCGGCGGCGATCCGCTCGTCCTCGGCGACGAGCGCCTCGCGTGGCTCCTGCGCGAGCTGCGCGCCATCCAGCACGTCGAGATCCTGCGCCTCGCCACGCGCGCGCCGGTCACCTGCCCGATGCGCGTGGACGACGCGCTGGCGCGCCTCCTCCGGAGCGTGAAGCCGCTCTTCGTGGTGACGCACTTCAACCACCCCAAGGAGTGCACGCCCGACGCGCAGGAGGCGTGCGAGCGGCTCGTCGACCACGGCGTGCCGGTCGAGAACCAGACGGTGCTCTTGCGGCGCGTGAACTCGTCGGCGCGGACCGTCGCGGATCTCAACCACCGGCTCCTCTCCTGGCGCGTGCGGCCGTACTACCTGCACCAGGGCGACCTCGCGGAGGGCACGGGGCACCTGCGCACCCCGCTCTCCTGCGGGATCGAGATCCTGGAGAAGCTGCGCGGCCACACGAGCGGCCTCGCCGTGCCGCACCTCGCCGTGGATCTGCCGGGCGGCGGCGGGAAGGTGACGATCCAGCCGGAGTACCGCCTCGAGTCCGCGCCCGCCGGGCGCGGCACCGCGTTCCGGAACTACCGCAACGAGCGGTACCTCTACCCCGACCCGCCCGAGACGGACTGCACCTGTCCGTACGACGAGGTCTTCTACGCGGGCGCGCCCGCGGCGGAGCGTGGATGATCGCGAAGGTGATCGAGGCGCTGGCCGTCTTCACGACCGGCGTCATCTCGACGATGGGCTACGGCGGCGTGGTCCTCCTCATGGGCATCGAGAGCGCCTGCATCCCGCTCCCGTCCGAGATCATCATGCCGTTCGCCGGGTACCTCGTGTACACGGGGCAGTTCTCGCTCCACGGCGCCGCACTGGCAGGCGCGCTCGGCTGCATCGCGGGCTCGATCCCCGCCTACTACCTCGGGCAATACGGCGGACGGCCGCTCATCGAGCGCTACGGGAAGTACGTCCTGCTCTCGCGGCGCGAGCTCGACTTCGCCGAGCGGCTCTTCGCGCGCCACGGCCAGTGGGTGGTGCTCGCCGCGCGGCTCCTGCCCGTCATCCGGACCTTCATCGCCTTCCCGGCGGGCGTCGCGCGGATGAACATGACGAAGTTCGTCGTCTACACCTTCGTCGGCTCCTATCCCTGGTGTTACGGCCTCGCCTGGGTGGGCATGAAGCTCGGCGAGCACTGGGACAAGGACCCGCGCCTCAAGGCGGCCTTCCACCGCTTCGACCTCGCGGTCGGGATCCTGCTCGTCGCCGGCGTCGCCTGGTTCGTGTGGCACAAGATGAAGGAGGCGAGGGCGGGGGCGCAGGCGCCAGAGGATGCGTGATCGGCGAGGAAGATCCCCTCTCCCCGGCCCTCCCCCTTCCAGGGGGAGGGGGACGACACGCAAGGGCAGAGGGACGAAAGCCACGGCGCTCGTCGTCTTGGCGCTCCTGGCGCGGCCCGTATTTGCCGCCGAGATGGTCCGCATCGCGGTCGCGGTGGGCGTGCAGAAGGCGTCGCTCTCCGGCGCGGGGCTCGCGATGGCGCCGCTGCGCGAGGGCGCCGCGCCGGCGCCGGTCGCGGGCGGCCGGGCCGAGGTCGCCCTCGACGGCGACGCGCTCACCGTGAACGGCGCGCCGCTCGACGCGGGGGGCGCCACGTTCACCGCGGAAGGCCCGCTGCGGAGCGGCGCGGCCGCCGTCGCGCTCCGCGAGGGCGAGGTGGAGGTCCGCCGGACCGCCGCGGGGCTCGTCGTCGTCCACGCGCTCCCGCTCGAGGACTACGTCGCAGCCGTGGTCGGCGCCGAGATGCCACCCGCCTTCCCCGCGCAGGCGCTCGCCGCGCAGGCGGTCGCGGCGCGCACCTTCGCGATCTTCAAGAAGCTCGAGTCGGTCGCGGAGGGGAGGACGTGGCACCTCGGCGCGACCGTGCTCGACCAGGTCTACGGCCGCGCGGAGGTCGATCCCCGGGCGCGCGCGGCCGCCGAGGCGACCGCGGGCGAGGTGCTCGTGTTCGACCACGCGCCCATCGAGGCCTATTTCCACTCGGCGTGCGGCGGCCACACCGAGCGCGGCGCGGAGGCCCTCGGCCGCGACCTCCCGTACCTCGCGTCGGTCGCCTGCGGACTCTGCGACCGCTCGCCACGCCGGCGCTGGACGCTCCGCGTGCCAGGGGAGGAGCTCGGACGCGTCGCCGGGCTCGGCGGCGCGGCGACGGCCGCCCGCGTCCTCCGGCGCACCCGCTCCGGGCGCGCCGAGCGCGTCGAGATCGCCGCCGGGGCGCGGAAGCTCGCGATCCGCGCGGTCGACCTGCGGCAGCGGCTCGGGTTCGACCGGTTGCCGTCGCTCGCCTTCGACGTGCGCGCGGAGCGCAGCGGGATCGTCTTCGACGGGCGCGGCGCGGGCCACGGCGCGGGCCTCTGCCAGTGGGGCGCCGCCGGCGCCGCGCGAGCGGGGGAGGGCTACCGCGCCATCCTGGCCCGCTACTACCCGGGCACCGAGCTGGTGCGGATGTACTGACGCACGGGCCGTCCGTGTCCGCGCCGTATAGGATCGCGTGGTGACGCTCTCCGACTTCGACTACGACCTCCCCGAGCCGCTCATCGCGCAGGAGCCGGTGTCGCCGCGCGACGCGTCGCGGCTCATGGTCGTGCCGCGCGGGCGCGGCGCCGTCGAGGACGTCCGCTTCGCGGACCTGCCGCGCTTCCTCCGGGCGGGCGACCTCCTCGTCTTCAACGACACGCGCGTGATCCCGGCCCGGCTCGTCGGGGTCAAGGAGAGCGGCGGCCGCTGCGAGCTGCTCCTCGTCGAGCCGCTCGACGCCGAGGGCAGCGCCCGCTGGCGCGCGCTCGGCCAGTCCTCGAAGCCGATGCGCCAGGGCGGACGGATCGTCTTCGGCACCCTCGAGGCGAGGGTCGAGGAGGTGGAGGGGGAGGGGTTCTTCACCGTCCGCTTCGACCGCGACGGCGGCGAGCTCGCGTCCGCCATCGAGCGCGAGGGCCGCATCCCGCTGCCGCCGTACATCCGGCGCGAGCCGAACGCCGCCGATCGCGAGCGCTACCAGACCATCCTCGCCCGCGTGCCCGGCAGCGCCGCCGCGCCGACGGCGGGGCTGCACTTCACGGAGCGGATCCTGGCCGAGCTGGAAACGCGCGGGGTCGCGCGGACGGCGGTCACGCTGCACGTGGGGCCGGGCACGTTCCTTCCCGTCCGGACCGAAGACGTGGCTCATCACCGGATGCATGCGGAGCGCTACGACGTGCCCGAGGACGCCGCGCGCGCCTTCGACGCCTGCCGCGCGCGGAGCGGAAGGATTGTCGCGGTCGGCACCACCGCCGTTCGGACGCTCGAGAGTGCCTGGGATGACGGGCACTTACGGGTGGGCCACGGGAGTACCTCCATCTTCATCCACCCGGGGTATCATTTCAGAGCCGTGGACGCGCTCGTCACGAACCTGCATCTCCCTCGCTCTACCCTGCTGATGCTCGTGTGCGCATTCGGAGGGCGGGAGCAGATTCTTGGCGCGTACGAACGAGCGGTACGCGTGAGTTACCGATTCTTCAGCTACGGAGACGCGATGTTCCTCGGCTGAGGCGGGGGCCCGGCAGATGCCATTCGGTGTGCGGAAGTTGCACAGCCTCGCGCTCAACCTCGAGGCAGCGCAGTACCTCGCCGGATGGCGCCCGGACTCGGGATCCCTCTTCCTTCCTACGCTGTCGGAGGGACGCGTCGGCGACGAGGTCGCGGTGCGCATCGGCATCTTCGGGCAGACCATCCGCGCCACGGTCTTCGGCAGCGTCGCGCTCGTGCGGCGCGTGGGTCGGCCGTCGCTGCCGCCGGGCGTCGAGCTCTCGCTCGATCGCGTGAGCCTCCCGGCCGCCCACTTCCTCGGCCTCGCGGCCCGAGGCGAGAAGGTGAGCTTCCGCGAGCGCGCGCCGCGGTTCGCGATCTCGAAGCCGCTCCTCGTCCTGCGCGACGGGGCCGAGCGCGAGACGGTCGCCTTGAACGTGTCCGAGGGCGGATGCGCCGTCACATGGGAGGGGCCCTTGCCGATGGTGGGCGAGGTGGTCTCGATCAAGCTGCGCGAGGGCTTCTTCGGGAGCAGCGCCCGTGCCGTCGTCTGCTGGAACAGCGTGGGCGGTCCGCTGGAGCGCTCCGTCGGGCTGCGGATCATCGCCGAGGGCCGCGCCGCCCGCGCCTGGAAGAGCGTCGCCGCCGAGGCCGCCAGGTCGGGCGGCCGGGCCGCGTGAGCTTGACACCGGGGGCGCCGCGCGCGACACGACGCGCGTGATCTCCTTCGCGCTCCTCGGACAGGACGGCGCCGCCCGCCGCGGACGGCTCACGACGCCGCACGCGACGGTCGAGACGCCCGTCTTCATGCCGGTCGGCACGGCCGCCACCGTGAAGACGCTCTCGCCGCGCGATCTCGACGAGCTGGGGGCGCGCATCCTCCTCGCGAACACGTACCATCTGTACCTGCGACCAGGCCACGAGCGCGTCCGCCGCCTGGGCGGGCTGCACCGGTTCATGGCGTGGGGCGGGGCGCTCCTCACCGACTCCGGCGGCTTCCAGGTCTTCAGCCTCGGCGAGGCGTCCCGCGGGGAGGACGAGGGGAACGGCGGCAAGCTCGGTCTCGTGAAGATCGCCGAGGAGGGCGTCGAGTTCCGCAGCCACCTCGACGGCACGAGGCACTTCCTCTCGCCCGAGCGCGCGATGGAGATCCAGCGCGCGCTCGGCGCCGACATCATCATGGCGTTCGACGAGTGCCCGCCGTCGCTCGCGGAGCGCAGCTATCACGAGGCGTCGCTGGCGCGCACGCAGCGCTGGCTCGTGCGCTGCAAGGCGGCATGGCTCGAGGGCGGGGGGTCTGGGGGGGCCGGCGCAGGCGGCCCCACCAGCCTGTTTGCCATCGCCCAGGGGGGCCTCTTCCCCGACCTGCGCCGCCGCGCGATCGAGGAGGCGGCGGCGCTCGACCTCCCGGGCTACGCGCTCGGCGGCTACGCCGTCGGAGAGGAGCGGGAGCAGATGTGGGCCGGCGTCGCGCGCGACGCGCCGCTCATGCCGGCCGGGAAGCCGCGCTACCTCATGGGCGTGGGTACGCCGGAGGACCTCCTCGCCGGCGTCGCGGCCGGCATCGACATGTTCGACTGCGTGCTGCCGACCCGCTGCGCGCGGAACGGCCTGCTCTTCACGAGCGAGGGGCGCCTCACCATCCGCAACGCCGCCTTCCAGGACGACGAGCGTCCCGCCGATCCAGCCTGCGGCTGCTACACGTGCCGGACCTTCTCCCGCGCCTACCTCCGGCACCTGTTCAAGTGCGGCGAGGTGCTGGCGCTCCGCCTCAACACGCTGCACAACCTCCACTACTTCCTCGACCTCATGGCCGGGGCCCGCCTCGCCATCGAGGAGGGTCGCTTCGACGCTTACCGGCGCGCGAAGATCGAGGGCTGGCGCGCCGCGCCGGCGTGACCTCGTCGCGGCCGGACGCCGGGAAATAAGAGGTTGCGGCGCGCGTTCAAATGCTGCTAAAAGACAGCACTTTTTCCGCTTCCACCGGAGATCGAATGCACCCGTTCTTGACTGCGTTCTACAGCCAGACCTCGGACGGCTCGGGCGGCGGCTTCGGCGGCCCGATGTCCATGCCCCTCATGCTGGCGCTGATGTTTGGCGTCTTCTACTTCGTGCTCTGGCGGCCGCAGAGCAAGGAGCGGAAGAAGGTGGAGTCCTTCCGCCAGAACATGAAGAAGGGCGACCGCATCTGGACGCAGGGCGGCCTCATCGGCACGGTCACCCAGGTCGAGGACCTGGCGATCATGCTCGACATCGGCGCAGGGAAGGTCCGCGTCCTCAAGACGTTCGTCGGGGGCGAGTGGAAGGAGAAGGGCGAAGCCCCGGAGCCGGCGAAGGCGGAGGCGAAGAAGTAAATGGAACGGAACTGGTACGTGAGGGTCGCCCTGATCACGGGCGTCCTGCTCTTCAGCGTGTACCAGCTCGTCCCGAGCTGGTTCTATTTCAAGCTCCCGCCCGACCAGCGGAACGGCCAGCAGTACGACCAGTCCGTCCCGAGCTGGGCCCCGAGCGCGCGCAAGCACCTGAACCTCGGCCTCGACCTGCAGGGCGGCATCCACCTCGCGATGGGCGTGGACGTGGACCGGGCGGTGAAGGCCAAGGTGGCGCGCCGCGCCGACGAGATCGCCGACTTCCTCCGCGAGAAGAAGATCGCCGTCGAGGCGTCTGCGCCGTCTCCCGACGGCACCCGCATCGCCGTGAAGACCTCCGACCCGCGCCGCGTCGAGTCGATCGTGCTCGACCAGTACGGCAACGAGCTGTCGGCTCCGTCCGGCGCGCCGGCCGGGACGGTGTGGTTCGCCTTCAAGGGGAAGGTCATCCAGGACTTCCAGGCGAAGGCGGTCGACCAGGCGGAGAAGACCATCCGGAACCGCGTCGACAAGTGGGGTGTCTCGGAGCCCGACATCAAGCGCAAGGGCAACAACCAGATCCAGATCCAGCTCCCCGGCTTCAAGGATCCGGAGAAGGCCAAGGAGCTGCTCGGCCGCACGGCGCAACTCGAGTTCAAGATCACCGACGACGAGTCGCCGGTCCTCGACGCCGTCCGTGGCGAGGTGCCCTCGTGTCCGGTCGAGCAGGGCGTGATGCGCACGCCGCTCCCGGAGAGCGGCTGCTGGTCCATCGAGGGGGTGGAGCTCCCCGGCGGCCAGCAGCGGCAGGTCACCTTCATCGCCGCGAGCACCCGCAGCCAGCTCGACGCCGCGATCGAGAAGGTCGCGAAGCCGAAGCTGCAGCCCGGCCAGGAGATCGGCATCGGCGAGGGCACGGTCGGCGCCGGGATCGTGAAGGAGCGCTTCTACCGGACCTACCTCCTGCACGCGAAGACCGAGCTCACCGGCGACTACATCTCCGACGCGCGCGCGTCGATGGACAACTCGCAGGGCGCGGGCAAGCCCGTGGTCGTCTTCACCATGACGCCCGAGGGCGGGCGCCTCATGGAGAAGCTCACCTCCAACAACCTCGGCCGCCGGATGGCGACGGTGCTCGACCAGAAGGTCGAGACCGCGCCCTACATCCAAGGCAAGATCTCCACCAACGGGCAGATCACGCTCGGCTCGAACCGGCCGTACCAGCAGATGTTCGAGGAGGCGAACGAGATCGCGCTCGTCCTGAAGGCGGGCGCGCTCCCGGCGCCGGTCACCATCTACGAGGAGCGCACCGTCGGCGCGACCCTCGGGCCCGAGCTGATCCGGAAGGGCACCACCGCGGCCTTCATCGGGCTCATCTTGGTGGTCGCCTTCATGATCCTCTACTACCGGGCGACCGGCCTCATCGCCGACCTCGCGCTCGTCCTGAACGGCCTCCTCGTCCTCGCCATCATGGCCATCATCGGCTCGACGCTGACCTTGCCCGGCATCGCGGGGTTCGTGCTCACGCTCGGCATGGCGGTCGACGCGAACGTGCTCATCAACGAGCGCATCCGCGAGGAGCTGCGCGCCGGACGCAACGTCCGGCAGGCCGTGGACCAGGGCTACGACAAGGTCTTCTGGACCATCGTGGACGCCCACGTCACCACGCTCGTCGCCGCCGTCGTGCTCATGCAGTACGGCTCCGGGCCGGTGCGCGGCTTCGCGGTGACCCTCGCCATCGGCCTCGTCGCCTCGATGTTCACCTCCATCGTCGTGACCCGCGCGTTCATGGACTACTTCACGCGCGGCGACACCACGCGCCTGAGCGTCTGATGCAATTCAAGACCTTCGACATCATCCCGCACGACACGAAGTTCGACTTCGTCGGGAAGCGGTACATCGCCGTCACGCTGTCGCTCATCGCGAACGCGGCCGTCATCCTGTGGGCGGTCTTCCACGGCCTCAACTTCGGCGTGGACTTCGCCGGCGGCACCGAGATGGAGGTGAAGTTCCAGCAGGTGGTCGATCCGGCCTCCATCCGCAAGAGCGTCGAGGACCTGGGCTTCAAGGACGCGTCGGTCCAGACGTACGGGCCCGAGTCCGAGCACACGTACCTCATCCGCGTCGGCCGCATTGCGCTCATGAGCCAGGAGGACGTGAACCGCGTCGTCCAGGCGGTCGAGGCGAAGTTCCCCGTCCAGGGCACGCCGCACTTCAACCTCGACGTCGGCGACAAGATCGACTTCCAGTTCAAGGGCACGCCGCCCACGCCCGATCAGCTCCGGGCCGCGGTCGAGGGCGCCGGCGTCCGCGTCCGCGAGGTGCGCGACGAGGCGGGCCTGACCGCCGGGACGAGGTCCTTCGCCGTCATCACGCAGGGGATCCAGGACAAGATCGAGCGCGACCTGGCCTCGCGCTTCGGCGCCGCGAAGCCAGAGGTCCGCCGCGTGGAGTACGTCGGCCCCGCCGTCGGCCGCGAGCTCCGCAACCAGGGCTTCAAGGCCATCCTCTACGCGATGGGCCTCATCGTCGTGTACGTGGGCCTGCGCTTCGACTTCCGCTTCAGCCCGGGGGTCATCATCGCCCTCGTCCACGACGCGATCATCACGCTCGGCTACTTCGCCTTCAGCGGGCGCGAGTTCAACCTGACCTCGGTCGCGGTGATCCTGACCGTCGTCGGCTACTCGGTGAACGACACCGTCGTCGTCTACGACCGGATCCGTGAGAACCAGGCGCGCTTCAAGGGGAAGAAGCTCTCGGACCTCGTGAACCACTCGATCAACGAGGTCCTCGGGCGGACCTTCCTCACCTCGTTCGCGACCGCCCTCTCGCTGGTGGGCCTCCTCGTCTACGGCGTCGGGACCATCTTCGACTTCTCCGCGGCCATGATGATCGGCATCATCTCAGGCACCTATTCGACCTGGTTCATCGCCGCCCCGATGACGATCTGGCTCGAGGAGCGCGCCGAGCGGAAGAAGGTGGCGCCCCGCCCCGAGCAGGCGCCGGCGCGCGCCGCGCGGTAGGGAGAACATCCGCTTACACCCCGCCCCGCCTGTCCCTCGGGGTTGGGAATGGTGCGGCCGCCACCGCGGTGGCTACATCAGACCCATGCGGACCACCGTCCACCGCGCGCGGGCCGGCGCGCAGGAGAACGGAACATGAACGTCTCGAGAAGGATGCTCCTCTGCGCGGCGGCGGTCGCCGCGCTCGTCTCGAGCGCCCCGGCTTCCGCGTGCTCCGTCTGTGGTTGTGGCGATCCCCTGCTCGCGGCGAGCGATCCGGCCGCCCTGAGCGGCCGCATGCGGCTCGGGCTCGAAACCGAGTACCTGAACGTGAAGTCCGGCAGCCCCGCCGACAAGCTCGACCAGTACACGCTCCGGCTGAACGCGGTGTACAGCCCGCTCGCGCGCCTCAGCGTGATCGCCCAGCTCCCCTTCACGCGGAAGGACCTGAACAACGCCGACGGGAGCGGCTCGAACCTCTCCGGCCTCGGCGACGTCGAGGTGGGGGCGCGCTACACCGTCGTCGATCTGCCCGACTTCGCCAAGCAGGGCCGGCAGACCTTCGCCGTCTCCGCCGGCACGTCGCTCCCCACCGGTGCGCGCAGCGCCACGTTCCCGGGCCACGAGGTGGACGAGCACGGCCAGCTCGGCACCGGCTCCTGGGGCCCGTACGCGGGGCTCCACTATCGCTTCGAGCGCAAGCAGTGGACGGGCTTCGCGAGCGTCACCGGCCGGCTCCGCTCCACGAACTCGGATCAGTACCACTACGGCAACGCGCTCCTGTGGAGCGTCCACGGCGAGTACTGGCTGCATCCCAAGCTGGCGCTCGATCTCGGCGTGGACGCCCGCCACGCCGCGGCCGACACGCAGGCCGCCGTCGCCATGGAGGACACCGGCGGCACCGTCCTCGCTACGTCCCCCGCCATCTACTGGAACGCGGCGGGGCCGGTGTGGTTCACGGTCCGCGCACAGCTGCCGTTCTACTCGCACCTCTTCGGCGTCCAGAGCGTCGGGCCGACGGTGGTGGCGGGCTTCCAGTATCAGGTGTTCTGAGCGACCACCCCGTCGGGCATCGATCGCGGGGTGTCCCGTCTCATGGGCGTGCTCGGTTGCGCTGGTCCCGTGAACGAGCCCGCGCCCGTGCCCGCGCCCGGCTTCTTTCGGGCTCGGACTCGGGCTCGGGGCTCACTCCAACTGGGCAGCGCCGTCATGGGCGTTGCGTCCTCCTCCCCGCACGAGAAGCGGGGGGAGGGCCGGCGACGTCCTAACCAACAGGAATTCGGACGCATCTACCTGACCCAGAGTAATTCATGAACTACTCTCGGTAGCGGCCGAATTACTCTGGGTCGGGATCCGGAATTACTCTGGGTCGGGATCACGGGGGACCTCAGTCCCGTTTCGGTCCCTCGCGGGGCCTGTGCGCGGAGGTCGCATCCTTCGTGCTATCTTCTCGCGCCGAGAGGGGGGCCTCTCCATGGCTTCTTCGAAGGAGCACGGCCAGCGCCTGCTGGACGTGAGGAGTCTCGTTCAACGCAGGTCCGGCGGGAGCCTGCCGTGACCGGCCTCGCGATCGCAGCGCTGCTGTTCGCCGCTGCGCCCGACTTTCGCGCCGACTTCCCGACCGCCGAGATCGCGCTCTCGCGCGATGGCAAGTCCATCGAGCGCGCCAGCAAGTTCTCGGCGCCCGGCCTGGGGCGCACGTGCGCTCAGGCGGCGCTCGCCTTCCTCGAACGCTATGGCGCGAGCTTCGGGTTGGCCTCGGAGTCATGGCGAGCGAAGCCCGACGCAGCGCCGGCGCGCGTGTCGTTCGAGCGCGCCATCGACGGTCTGCCCGTGTTCGAGCGCACGGTCATCGTCGGCTGCGACGACGAGGCCACGGTCGTGCTCATGACGGCGCCCGCCGTCCCGCCGCGAGCTGGGGTCGGGTTCGTCGTGGGACGGGCCTCCGCGACCATCGCGGCGAAGCACGCCGTGGGCGATCACGGCGGCGCTCGCTTTAGGCACACCTCGGCCAAGGGATGGTACGTCGGCGACGGCGAGATCCTCCCCGCCTGGCAGATCGAGCTGAGCGGCAGCGACGGCATGGCCGCCTGGCGCGTGTACGTCGACGCTGCGCGCGGCACGGTGCTCTCGAAGACGAGCCTGGGGAGCACCGCCTCGGCGCCGATGTGACCCGCCCCGCGCGATCCCCTCGATGATCAGGTCTGTCCCCTCGACGTCGCCGTCAGGGCCGCGTGGTACGTCGCGGTCGTGCTCGCGCGACGCTGGGTCGAGGTGGGGTGTGACGAAGTGGCGGCGGAACGGCTCGCCCGCGAGCTCGCGCTCGATCCGGTGGCGGCGCGGGTCCTCGCGTGCCGCGGGCTCGGCGAGCCGGTGGAGGCGGAGCGGTTCCTGGCCTCTCGCCTCGCGGACCTCCCCGATCCGTTCCGGATGAAGGGCATGGAGAGCGCCGTCGCGCGGGTCGCGCGGGCGCTCGAGACCGGAGAGCGCATCGCGCTCTACGGCGACTACGACGTGGACGGCGTCACCTCGACGGCGCTGCTCGCGAGCTTCCTGCGCGCCGCCGGGGGCGACGTCGTCACCTACGTGCCGCACCGGCTGGTCGAAGGGTACGGGCTCAACACCGATGCCGTGCGGCGGCTCGCGGCCGAGGGCGCGCGGCTCCTCGTCTCGCTCGACTGCGGGATCACGAGCGTCTCGGAGGTGAAGGCCGCGGCCGAGCTGGGCGTCGACACGGTCGTCGTGGACCACCACACCGCCCCCGTCGAGCTGCCGGCGGCGGTGGCCATCCTCAACCCGCACCAGCCCGGCTGCGACTATCCCTACAAGGCGCTCGCGGCCGTCGGCGTCACCTTCTGCCTCGCCATGGCGCTGCGCAGGCGGCTCCGGGACGCGGGGCGCTTCGGCGCCGGATGCGCGGAGCCGAACCTGCGCGAGGCGCTCGACCTCGTCGCGCTCGGCACGGTGGCCGACGTGGTCGCGCTCACGGGCGTGAACCGCATCCTCGTCCGCTGGGGGCTCGAGGAGCTGGCGAGGACGCGGCGCCCGGGACTCCAGGCGCTGAAGCGCGTCGCGGGCATCCCGGCGGGAACGGCGGTCAGCGCGGGGCAGGTCGGGTTCCGGCTCGGGCCCCGCATCAACGCGGCGGGACGGCTCGACGACGCCTCGCGCGGCGTGCGGCTCCTGCTCGAGACGGATCCCGCGGCGGCGGCGGCGCTGGCGGACGAGCTCGATCGCGAGAACCGATCGCGCCAGGAGATCGAGCGCGAGATCCTGGAGCAGGCCATCGCGATGGCGGACGAGCGGGTGCAGGCCGGGGCGCGCGGGCTCGTCCTCTCGCGCGAGAGCTGGCACCCGGGCGTCGTCGGGATCGTGGCGTCGCGGGTGGTCGAGCGCTACCACCGCCCCGCCGTGCTGGTCGGCGTCGCCGGAGGCGTGGGGAAGGGCAGCGGGCGCAGCATCGAGGCCTTCCACCTCCACGACGCGCTCGCCCACTGCGCCGCGCACCTGACGCGCTTCGGCGGGCACAAGCACGCCGCCGGGCTGACCCTCGACCCCGCCCAGCTCCCGGCGTTCCGGGACGAGTTCGAGGCGTACGCGCGCGAGCGGCTCGACGAGGACGACCTCGTCCCCCGCTGCCGGATCGAGGGGCGCTTCGCGCCCGAGCAGGTGTCGGAGCGGACGGCGCGGGCGCTCGAGCAGCTCGCGCCCTACGGCGCGGGGCACCCCGAGCCGCTCTTCGTGCTGCGTGGCCGCCCCCAGCGCGCGCGCACCGTCGGCGCCGGCGGAACGCACCTCAAGCTCGCCTTCGGGGCGGGGGTGGACGCGATCGGCTTCTCGCTCGGAGACAGGCTCGGCCTGTGCTCGGGAGAGGTGGAGGCGGCCGTAACCCTGGGGTTCGACGAGTGGGACGGCGCCCGCCGGCTGCAGCTCAAGATCCGCGACCTGCGCGGCGTCTGAGCCTCGACCTCGCCGGCGCCCGCGGCGCCGCCACGCTCCCGGCGGAGGGAGACGGCTAGGCCACGCCCCAGCGGACCTTCTGGTTCGCGAAGAGCGCGCCCATCCGGGCGAGGTCCTGTACGCGGTGGCGCTCGGCCTGGCGCTCGAAGCGCTCCTTGCACCGGCCCGAGCAGAAGAAGTACTTGCGCTTCTTGTACTCGACGGCCTGGGAGCCGATCGGGTCCACCCGCTTGCCACAGATGGGATCGAAGGTCGTGTCGTCGCCCTTGGTCTGCATCGGCTCCTCCGGCGCGCAGCAGTGCAACGGAGGGGCCATCAGCAAATCTCACGATCTGCGAGCGCCCGGTCGCCCCGGGCTCCGCCGGCCATGTCATTTTTCCCGCCGGGGTGCTGTAAGTATGGGAGCGCCACGCGCCTGGCGGGGGCCGTCGCCGGCGGCAGCGGACGGCGCAGCGCTGCCTTGACGCGCCGCATTCGCGAGTGTTAGCTGCCTATCCACCTCAGGGAGGCACGATTGCCCCGCTTCATCACCGAGCTCAAGCGCACCCATACGTGCGGTGAACTGATCAAGGCGGACCTCGGCAAGGAGGTCGTCCTCTTCGGCTGGATCGCGAACCGCCGCGATCACGGCGGCGCCGTGTTCATCGACCTGCGCGACCGCGAGGGGCTGACCCAGGTGGTGTTCGAGGAGGACGTCCGCCCCGACGTCCACGAGCTCGCCGGCCAGCTCCGGCTCGAGTACTGCGTGGGCGTGCGCGGGAAGGTCGTCTCGCGCGGCGGCAACGTGAACGCGAAGCTGAAGACGGGCGAGATCGAGGTCCACGCCACCGACCTCGAGATATTCAACCGCTCGGAGCCGGCGCCCTTCCAGATCGAGGACAAGATCGACACCGCGGAGGAGAAGCGGCTGCAGTACCGGTACCTCGACCTCCGCCGCGCGCCGCTGCAGAAGTCGCTCATGACGCGCGCGAAGGTGAACCACCTCACGCGCAACCACTTCACGGAGAACCGCTTCCTCGAGCTCGAGACGCCATTCATGGGGAAGTACACGCCGGGCGGCGCGCGCAACTTCCTCGTCCCGAGCCGCCTCAACCCCGGCAAGTTCTACGCGCTCGCCGAGAGCCCCCAGCTCTACAAGCAGCTCTACATGGTCGCGGGGTTCGACCGGTACTTCCAGATCGTGCGCTGCTTTCGCGACGAGGACCTCCGGCTCGACCGGCAGCCCGAGTTCACGCAGATCGACGTCGAGATGAGCTTCGTCGAGCAGAACGACGTGTTCGACGTCATCGAGGGGCTCGTGGTGAAGCTGTGGAAGGAGGTGCTCGGGATCGAGCTGCCGCGCCCCTTCCAGCGCATGCCGTTCGCGGAGTCGATGGAGAAGTACGGCAACGACAAGCCGGACCTCCGCTTCGACATGCCGCACACGGACCTCACCGCGCTCGTGAAGCAGCACGGCGGCGGCGGCATCCCCATGCTGAAGGACGCGGTGGAGGGTGGCGGTATCGTGAAGGCGCTGCGCGTCCCGGCGGCGTACGGCTTTTCGCGCACCGAGATCGACAAGCTCGAGGAGTACGTGAAGGGCATGGGGGCGAAGGGGCTCGCGCGCGCCAAGCTGGGCGAGGGCGGCGAGTGGACCCAGTCGCCCCTCGCCAAGACCATCACCCCGGAGATGCGGCAGGCCATCAACGCCGCCACCGGCGCCCAGACCGGCGACCTCGTCCTCTTCCAGTTCGGCAAGCCGTCGACGGTCCACACCGTGCTGGCCAACCTGCGCGTCCACCTCGCGAAGAAGCACGGGCTCATCCCGGAGTACGGCTCGGGAGGGCAGTGGCGGTTCCTCTGGGTCGTCGATCCGCCGCTCTTCGAGTTCGACGAGGAGGCGGGCGTGTGGGCGGCGGCGCACCACGCCTTCACCCGCCCGCACGACGAGGACGTGCCGTACCTCGAGAGCGATCCGGGCAGGGTGAGCTGCTACCGGTACGATCTCGTCCTGAACGGCTTCGAGATCGGCGGCGGCTCGATCCGCCTCCACGATCCCGCCGTGCAGGCGCGCGTCTTCAAGGCGATGGGGATCGGCGACGAGGAGGCGCGCTCCAAGTTCGGCTTCCTCCTCGACGCGCTCAAGATGGGCGCCCCGCCTCACGGCGGGATCGCCCTCGGCATGGACCGCCTCTGCATGCTGCTCACCGGCGCCGAGTCGCTGCGCGACGTGGTCGCCTGGCCGAAGACGCAGAAGGGCGCCGACCTCATGACCGGCGCCCCCGGCGACGTGGACGCGAAGCAGTTGCGAGACCTGTACGTGAAGAGCACGTACGAGCCGAAGTAGGGCCGGTCCCGGGCGGTCCTGGCGCCGGACGGCGGCGATGCGCTATGGCGACGCCATGGCGAACCAGCGCCTGCGCCTGCCGATGGCGCAGCTCGACGTCTTCTCCTCCGAGGCGCTCGCGGGGAACCCCCTGGCGGTCTTCACCGATGCGCGCGGCCTGAACGACGCCGAGATGCAGGCGCTCGCCCGCGAGATGAACCTGTCGGAGACCACCTTCGTGCTGCCGCGCGACGCCGAGACGGAGCGGGAGCGCGGCGTCCGCGTCCGCATCTTCACGGTCGAGGAGGAGCTGCCGTTCGCCGGCCACCCGACGCTCGGCACCGCGGTCCTGTTGCGCGGCGCGAGCGGCGCCCGCGAGATCGCGCTCGACCTCGGGGTCGGGCGCGTCCCGGTCCGCTTCGAGGAGCGGCCCGGCGAGCCCGTCTTCGGCGAGATGACCCAGGCCGACCCCGTCTTCGGCGCCGTGCACGATCCGGACGACGTGGCGTGCGCGGTCGGGCTCACCCGCGACGACCTCGACCCGGCGCTGCCCGTCCAGACGATCTCGACGGGCCTCTCGTTCACGATCGTCCCGCTGCGGTCGCTCGCACGCCTGCAGCGCCTCGTGCTCGATCAGGCCCGCGCGGGCGAGCTCCTGGCCAGGACCGGCAGCAAGTTCTTCTATTTCGTGAGCCGCGAGAGCGTCGATCCCGCGGCGCGCCTGCACGCGCGCATGCTGTTCTACGGCGGCGAGGACCCTGCGACCGGCTCGGCCGCCGGGTGCGCGGCGGCGTGGATGGTCGCCCACGGGGTCGCGCGCCACGACGAGCGCGTGCTCATCGAGCAGGGCCTCGAGATGAACCGGCCGAGTCGCCTGTTCGTGCGCGCAGGCCATGGCGAGCGCGGTGTCGTGGACGTCCGTGTCGGTGGGCACGCCGTGGTGGTGCTTCGGGGCGAGGTGACGCTGGGCGAGAAGGACGTGGTCGCCGCCCGGGGCCGGGGATAGACTCCGGCGCGGTGAAGCCGCCCGGTTCCGAGCGCTACGACGTCGTCGTCCTCGGTGGCGGCGTGAACGGCACCGGGACGGCGCGCGACCTCGCGCTGCGCGGCCTGTCCGTGCTGCTCCTCGAGAAGGCCGACCTGGCGTGCGGCGCGAGCGGCGCCAACTCCGGGATGATCCACGGCGGGATCCGCTACATGCTGTCGGACCGGAAGGTGACCGAGCTCGCCTGCCGCGACTCCGGCTACATCCAGCGCATCGCGCCGCACCTGCTCTTCCGGATCCCGTTCCTCATGCCCTTCACGTCGCGGCGGGAGGAGGCGACGCTCGTCGAGCGCGCCACCTGGTACGCGACGGAGGTGTACGTCGGCACGTATGACCAGTACCAGCCGCTGAAGCGCGGCAAGCCGTCGACGCGCCTCACGGCGGAGGAGCTGTACGAGCTCGAGCCCGCCCTGCGGCCCGGCCTCTCCGGCGCGGTGACGTTCGACGAGTGGGGCATCGACTCGCACCGGCTCTGCGTCGCCAACGCGCTCTCGGCGCGCGCCCACGGCGCCGACGTCCGCACCTGGACCGAGGCGCGCGAGGTGCTCACCGAGGGCGGGCGCGTCACGGGCGTCCGCTTCCGGGACGCGCTCTCGGGCGAGGTGGGGGAGGCGCGCGCGGGGGTCGTCTACAACGCCACCGGCGCCTGGTCGCCCCGCCTCGCGCGGCGGAACGGCCTGCGCGTCCCGATGCGGCCGGGGAAGGGCGTGCACCTCACGCTCGATCGCCGCTTCTCCAACTACGGGATCACCTGCACGGCAGTGGACGGCCGACAGATGTTCCTCATGCCGCACGAGAACGAGTCGATCATCGGGACCACCGACGACGACTACTACGGCGACCCGGACGACCTCGAGGCGACCCACGACGAGGTCGAGTACCTCCTGGAGGGCGTCGAGGCGCTCGTCCCGGGCGTCCGTCGCGCCCGGGTCTCGCGCGCCTGGTGCGGGCTCCGGACCACGCTCTACGAGTACGGCAAGAACGAGGACGCGCTCTCCCGCGAGCACGCCTTCCTCGACCACGCGGACGAGGGCGCCGCGGGGCTCCTCTCGATCGTGGGCGGCAAGCTCGCGAGCTACCGCGCGCAGTCGGAGGAGGCGGCGGACCTCGTCGTGCGGCGGCTCGACCGCGCCGCGCCCGCGAGCCGCACCCACCTCGAGCCGCTGCCCGGCGGCGAGACGATGCCGGACGTGGCGGCGCTCTCGGCGCGGCATCGCGTGGCGGCGCCCGTGGTGGCGCGCATCGTCTACCGCCACGGGGCGCGCGCGGCGGACGTGCTGCGGCTCTGCGACGACGACCCGCGCCTGCGGCTCGTCCTCTGCCGCGAGGAGGGCATCCTCGCCGCCGAGGTGGTGCACTGCGTCCGGCACGAGCTCGTGCGCAGGCTGCAGGACCTCCGCCGCCGCTGCCGCCTCGCCGTCGGCGCCTGCGGCGGGCTCGACTGCGCGCGGACGGCGGCGCAGCTCGCGGGCCGCGAGCTGGGCTGGAGCGCCGACCAGATCCGCGCCGAGCTCGCCGATCTGCTGGAGCAGGGCTGGCGCGAGCGGCGCGCCGTCCTGGACGGGCACCAGCTCGCGCAGGAGGAGCTGCTGCGCGGCGCCCACCAGGGCGTGGGGCGCCTGTGATCGGCAGGCGAGATCCTCCTCCGGCCGGCGCGTTGACGCCCGACGTGCTCGTCGTCGGCGGCGGCATGGCTGGCGCGATGGCGGCGCTCGCGGCGCGCGCGGCCCAGGCCAGCGTCGTCCTCGTGCGGCGCGCGCCGCGA
>DASWDS010000568.1:0-2352 GCA_036395165.1 Anaeromyxobacteraceae bacterium
ACCTTCACCGCTTGGCTGTCCGCCCAGGCGCTCCCGGCGAACATCAGGACCACCACCGCGGCCGCGGCCGCGAACCGAAGCACACGATTCAGCACGATCATCTCGCCTCCCACGCTCTGACGGAACCCAGGGGACCAACGGCTCCGATCTGCAGCCGATGCTATGGCCCTCGATGGTCGGTCGCGCGGCCCTCATGGGCCAGCGCGGGCGCGCACCGCGACGGGGAGAGCGCCCGCAGGCGGTGCGCCTGCCGGGTAGTTCCCTGTCAGCGCGCCAGCTCCGGGAGGAAGCTCCGCCCGGACATGGGCGGGACGCCGAAGCACTCCGAGACCGTCGCGCCCAGGTCGGCGAAGCTGCCGCGTACCCCGAGCGCGCCGCCCGCTCTCCCCGGCGCATGCACCAGGAGCGGGACGTACTCGCGCGAGTGGTCGGTGGACGGCGTCGTCGGATCGCAGCCGTGGTCGGCGGTGAGCGCGAGGACGTCGCCGCGCCGCAGCCGCTCGATGAGCCGCGGCAGCGCCCGGTCGAGCTCCTCGAGCGCACGGCCGTAGCCCGGGGCGTCGTTCCGGTGCCCGTAGAGCATGTCGAAGTCGACGAGGTTCACGAAGACGAGGCCGTGGTCGAACGTCTCGAGGAGCCGCTCCGTGCGCGCGAGCCCGTCCGCGTTGCCGGCGGTGTGGACCTCCTCCGTGATGCCCTTCCGGTCGAAGATGTCCGGGATCTTCCCGACCCCCACCACCGGCACGCCGCGATCGACGATCCGCTCCAGCACCGTCCGGTCGGGCGTCGCGATGGAGAAGTCCTTCCGGTTGTAGGTGCGCTGGTACGAGCCGGGCCGGCCCACGAAGGGCCGCGCGATGACGCGCGCCACGCGCCAACGATCGAGCTGGCGCCGGGCGACGCGGCACCACGCGTAGAGCGTCTCGAGGGGAACGGTCTCCTCGTGGCAGGCGACCTGGAAGACCGAGTCGGCCGAGGTGTAGACGATGGGCTTGCCGGTGCGCTGGTGCTCCTCGCCGAGCTCCTCGATGATGACCGTGCCGCTGGCGGCCTTGTTGCCGAGCACGCCCGGCGCGCCCGTCTCGGCGAGCCACGGCTCGAGGATCTCGGGCGGGAAGCCGTGCGGGAAGAGCCGCAGCGCCTCCTGCAGCACGATCCCCATCATCTCCCAGTGGCCGGTGATGGTGTCCTTGCCGTGCGAGCGCTCCTGCATCTTCCCGAAGAAGCCGCGCGGCGCGGGATCGGGCGGGACGCCGGCGACGGCGGTGAGGTGCCCGAGCCCGAGCTTCCCGAGGTTCGGCAGGTGGAGGCCGCCCACCGCTCGGCTCGTGTTGCCGATCGTGTCGGAGCCCTCGTCGCCGTAGTCGCGCGCGTCCGGCTGCGCGCCGCACCCCGCGCTGTCCGCGACGACGATGACGAACCGGCGCCTCTCCATGCACCTGATCTAGAACGTCCCGGTCACGATGGCCACGCTCGCGCTCGCGCCGAGCCGGCTCGCGCCCGCGCGCACCATCCGGAGCGCGTCGGCGGCGGTGCGGATCCCGCCCGACGCTTTCACGCCCGTGCCGGCCCCGACGAGCGCACGGAGGAGGGCCACGTCCGCCTCCGTCGCGCCGCCCGGCCCGAACCCGGTCGACGTCTTCACGAACGCGGCGCCGGCGGCCTTGGCCAGGGCGCAGGCGGCGCCCTTCTCCGCGGTGTCGAGGGCGGCCGTCTCGAGGATCACCTTCAGGGAAGCGCTCCCCGCCGCCCGGACGACGGCCTCGAGGTCGCGCAGCGCCGCCGCGTGATCGCGCGCCGCGAGCGCCGGGAGGGGGAAGACCACGTCCACCTCGCGCGCGCCCTCGCCGGCGAGGCGGCGCACCTCCTCGGCCCGGGCGCGCGCCGGGCCGTCGCCGCGCGGGAAGTCGGCGACCGCGATGGCGAGCGGGTCGCGTCCGCCCAGCCGCCGCACGACGAGCCGGAGGTGGGTCTCGCGGACGCACACGCCGGCGAACCCGTGGGCGAGCGCCTCGTCGCAGGCGCGCGCCACGTCGTCCGCGCTCGCGTCGGGGCGGAGCACGGTGTGGTCGATGAGCGGCGCGAGGTCGCGCGGCGACGCGACGGGGATCACTTCAGCACGATCGGCTTGCGCACCCGGATCGGCTCGCCGCCGAAGGCGGGGAACTGGATCCTCCCGCTCTCCTTCTTGAGGCACTTGCCGAGGTCCGTCCCGTTCAGCTCGACGTCGTCGAGCGTCGGGTAGAGCACCTTCCCGTTCGGGTTCACCGTCATGGTGACGTTGACGGTGCGGCCGTTGAGCGCGCTCGCCTGGTCGCCGTCGCGCGCCATGGCGACGCAGGCGTCGAGGTT
>DASWDS010000569.1:0-1697 GCA_036395165.1 Anaeromyxobacteraceae bacterium
GCGCCGCTCCCGCCGTCGTCGTTTCCGCTCGGCTCGCGCTGGGGGATGCTGTGCGAGGCGGCGCGGCGGCTCGACGGGCTCTCGGTCCGCAAGCTGCTCGGTGATCGCGCGCAGCGCACCGCCTCGCGCGCGGGCGGCCGCGTCGACCTCGCCGAGCTGAGGCTCACCGCGCACGAGGCGCGCGCCGCGGCGCTCTTCGACGGACAGTCGTCGCCCGCAGCGCTCGCCGAGGCTCGCCCGGCCGAGGCCGAGACCATCCTCCGGACGGCGCTCCTGCTCGCCGAGACGGAGCTGCTCGCGTTCGGCGAGGTCGTGCGTTCGGCCTCGGCACCGTCCCCCGCCGCGACTGCGAGCGCGCGCGCCCCGGCGGAGGCCCCTCTCCCCGGCCCTCCCCCCGCAGGCGGGGGGAGGGAGACGAAGACCTCGAGCGCGACCGGAAACCCCCCGTCACCCGCCGCGGCGCCAAAGCCCCAGGCTGCGCGCGCGAAGCCGGCGCCGAAGCCCGAGCCTGCGCCCGCCGCGAGGCCGCCGAAGCCGGTCGTCTCGCAGGACCCGGCGGCGCTGCGCGCTGTCCACGAGAGGGTCGTCGCGGGCGACCACTTCGAGGCGCTCGGCGTCAAGCGCGAGGCGACCTCCGCGCAGATCAAGACCGCCTACTTCCAGCTCGCGAAGAGCTACCACCCCGATGCGGGCCCGGCGAACGAGCCCCCGGAGATCAAGAAGCTCCGCGCCGACATCTTCGCGCGGCTCGGGGAGGCGTGGGGCGTCCTCGGCGACGAGGCGAAGCGCGCCGAGTACGTGCGCCTGCTCGCGTCGGGCGGCGTCGCGGAGGTGGACATCTCCGCCATCTTCCAGGCCGAGGAGACCTTCCGGAAGGCGACCGTCCTCGTGAGGACGCGGCAGTACGACAAGGCGCTCGAGGCGCTCGCCGAGGCGATGAAGCTGAACGCCGACGAGCCCGAGTTCGGGGTATGGAAGTCCTGGGTCGAGTTCCTCGTCGCGCATGACCGCGCGCGCCAGCACGCGGCGAGCGCCGCGGTGATCGAGGCGGCGCTGAAGAAGGTGCCGCGCTGCATGCCGGGGTACCTCTTCCTCGGCCAGATGGCGAAGATCATGGGCGACGTCGCGCTCGCCGAGAGGCACCTCAAGCGCGGCCTCGAGCTCGACGGCGAGCATTCCGAGCTCGCGCGCGAGCTCAAGTACCTGCGAAAGTGAACCCGTGCCGACACCCACGAACCCGAAGAAGCGCTCGCTCATGACGAGCGGCCCGCTGCGGAGGAAGCTCCGCGCCGCCGGGCACCACCTGTCCGCCGTCGTGCAGGTCGGGAAGGAAGGCGTGAGCGAGCCCGTGCTCCGGCAGCTCTCGCGGGCGCTGCTCGACCACGAGCTCGTCAAGGTGAAGATCGGGGGCGAGAGCCCCGAGGACCGCTTCGAGGCGGCCGGGCGGCTCGCGGACGGCGCGGGAGCGCAGGTGGCCCAGATCCTCGGGCGGACCCTGCTCCTCTACAGGCGCCATCCGAAGAAGCCGCGCTTCGAGCCCGGCCCGGCCGGCGCCGCCCCGGAGGCGCCGCCGGCGCGATCGGCGCGACCGGCGAAGCGGCGGTGAATACGGACGCGAGCGCGTGCCCGTGCGCCCCAACATCACGCTCGCGGTGAAGCGCCTCATGCGCGACGTGGCGGAGCGCGTGCCCGAATTC
>DASWDS010000570.1:0-7894 GCA_036395165.1 Anaeromyxobacteraceae bacterium
CGCGTGCCCGCGGCGCGCCGCGGCCGCCTCCCGGTCGAGCGGCGCTCTGCTCTCCGCCTCGAGCGGCGCGAGGAGCCCGGCCTCCTGCTCGAGCGCGTCGAGCGACCGCCTCTCCGCCGCGGCGCGCTCGTGCGCCGCACGCGACAGCGACTCGTAGAGGGCCGTCCCCGTGACGCGCTGGAGGATGGCGGCGCGCTCGCCCTCCGTCGCGCGCAGGAAGGCGGTGAACTCGAACTGCGGGAGCACGACGGCGCGCCGGAACTCCTCGAAGCCGAACCCGAGCACCCGCTCGATCTCGGCGCGAGTCCCCGCCAGCCCCTCGCCGACGGGCTCGCCGCCGCCGTCGGGCCGGAGCGTCATCTGCTGCTCCTGGAGCCGCCCCCCAGGGTGCCCGCGCGCGCGCCGCACCTGCCACCGGGCGCGCCAGCGCCGGCCGTCCACGCCGCGGAAGACGACCTCGGCATGGCCCCGGGCGGCGCCGCGCGACAGGAGCGCCCGCGCGTCGTTGGCGGCGAGGCGCTGCGCCTCGTCGTCGCCCTCGCGGCCGATGCGGGCGCCCCCGCGGTCGTCGAGGCGCGGCGTCCGGCCGAAGAGCGCGAGGCACAGCGCGTCGAGGAGCGTGCTCTTGCCGGCACCGGTCGGCCCGCAGATCGCGAAGAGCCCCGCGCCGGCGATGGGCGGCGCCTCGAGATCGACCTCGAACGGGCCGTAGAGGCTGGCCAGGTTCTGGCCGCGGATGGCGAGGATCTTCATGGCTACGCCGCCTGGTCCTCCGCGAGGAGCGCACCGAGGAGCTCCTGGAACGCGGCGACGACCTCCGGCGGCGGTGGCGCCGCGTGGTCGCGCGCCCACTTCTTCTCGAACACGTCGCCCGGCTCGAGCTCGGTGAGCGACTGGCGTGGCGCGGACTCGGCGAGGGCGGCGCCCGTCCCGCTCAGGCGGGGCGGCGCGATGCGAACGAGCCGCGCCGCCTTCCCGTCGACCGCCCCGTCCAGGATCGAGCGCAGCGCCGGCTCCGGCGCGGAGAGCGCGACCCGCACCTCGAGCCAGGGCCAGGCGTCCTCCGAGAGCTCGGCCGCCGCCGGGAGCGCGGCGAGCGCCGCGAGGACGTCCTCGAGCGGGCGCGCCGCGTCGCCCGGCACGCGCCGCAGCTCCTGCACGCAAGGCACCGCGAGAGCGCGGATCTCCGCGGCGCGCGCTCCGTCGAGGACGACGAGCACCACCTGGTGCGGATAGTGCCGCTCGTCGAACGAGAGCGCGATGGGCGACCCCGCGTAGCGCACCTCCTCGCGGCCGCCGACGCGCTGCGCGAGGTGGAGGTGCCCGAGCGCGACGTAGGCGAGGTCGTCGGGGAAGAGATCGGAGGGCAGCGCGTGCAGGTGGCCGCCCAGGATCTTGCGCTCCGACAGCTCCGAGACCTGCCCGCCTGCCACGTAGAGGTGGCCGAGCGCGACGAGCGCCTCGCCTCCGGTGGCGCGGGCGCGCGCCGCCGCGAGCGCCTCGGCGTAGATGGCGCTCGTCCCGGCGAGGAGCGCGTCGCCATCCGCCGCCGCATCCGCCGCCGCGCCTCGGCCGCGTGCCTGCGGGTCGAGCGGGAGGTCGGCGGGGCGCAGGAAGGGCACCGCCGCGGCGAACGCGGCGGTGCGCCCGGCGGCGTCCGTGAGCGGGACGACGAGCCGCTCCGCGTCGAGCGCACCCGCGCGCCGCGGCAGACCGCCCACGACGTGCAGGCGCCCCAGCGCGTCGAGCAGCGGGTGGGGGGCGTCGAGCCGCGCGGCCGAGTCGTGATTGCCCCCGACCACGACGATCTGCAGCCGCGGCAGGCGCCGCCACGCGTCGGCCAGGAACCGGTACCACTGCGCGACGGCGGCCGCGGGCGGGTTGGACGCGTCGAAGACGTCCCCCGCCACGAGCAGCGCGTCCACCCGCTCCGCCGCGAGCGTGCCGAGGAGCCAATCGAGGAAGGCGCCGTGCTCGCGCGCCCGGTCGAGCCCGTGCAGCGTGTGCCCGAGGTGCCAGTCGGAGGTGTGCAGGAGCCGGAGCGCCACGGCGCAAGGGTAGCAAGGGGGACCGACATGGCCGGCGGGCTGATCGCAACCCCGTCGGCACGCAACCGCTGCCGTCCGCGTGCAGATCCAGGACGCCGACGCGAGCGCGACGGTCGCGCCTCAGCTCCGGTAGTCCGCGTTCTCCGTGATGTACTCGTGGCTCCGGTCCGCTCCGAGCACCTCGGCGCGTGCCTGGCCGGCGGCGAGGTCGACCTCGAGCTCCACCGCGCGCTCGTGCGGCGGGTGCGCGATGGGCGGCTTGAAGGTGAGGCCGTCGGCGGGCGGCCGCGACGCGTACAGCTCGGCCTCGCGCAGGTGGCGCACGAGCCGCTCCTCGCGCGCGGGGTCGAGCTGCATGAGGCCCTGCTCGAGCAGCACCTCGCCTCCCATGCGGATCCGGATGCGCGACATGTCGAGCGGCAGGCCGAGGGCGCCCACGTGCTTGCCGATGGCGCAGAGGAGGCGCCCGACGTTCGGGTCGTTCCCGTTCACCGCGCACTGGAAGAGCGGCGAGTTGACGATCGCCTTCCCGATGCCGCGCGCCGTGGCGTGGTCGGGGGCGCCCGTGACCTGAACCCGGACGACGTGGTGCACGCCCTCGCCGTTCCGGACGACGTCCTCGGCGAGATCGCGGCAGACGCGGCCGAGCGCCTCGCGAAAGAGGCTCTTCGGCGGCGCGGGCTGCTTGCCGGACGAGAGGAGCGCGACCATGTCCGACGTGCTCGTGTCGGAGTCCACGGTGATGGCGTGGAAGCTGGCCTCCACCGCCTGGTCGAGCGCGGCGCGCAGCTCGTCGCGCGGCACGTCGAGGTCCGTGAGCAGGAAGACGAGCATCGTGGCGAGGTTCGGCTCGATCATGCCGGCGCCCTTGGCGATGCCCACCACGGAGCCGCCGCCCACCGAGGCGCGGCGCACCTTGGGGTAGAGGTCCGTCGTCATGATGGCCTCGGCCGCGGGCAGGATCGACCCGGCTTGCAGCGCCGCGGCGGCGCGCGGGAGCGCCTCGGCCATCGCGGCGTCGGGGAGCCGCCACCCGATCACGCCCGTGGACGCCGGCAGCACCTCCTCCGGCGAGAGCGACAGGGCGCGTGCGGCCGCGGCGCAGACGCGCTCGGCCGCCTCCACGCCGCCTGGCGCGCAGACGTTCGAGACCTTGTTGTTCACCACCACCGCGCCCAGCCTCTCGCCCGCGAGCCGCCGCCGGCCGATCGCGATGGGCGCGCCCGGGAAGGCGTTCCTCGTGAGCTTCAGCGCGAAGGACGCGGTCGGCCGCTCCAGCGCGAGCAGCGTGAGGTTCATCCTGGCTGGCTTCGGCACCTCCACCGGCGTGAAGGCGAGGCTTGCGGTGCCGACGCGGAAGCCGGCCGGGAGCGCGCTCTGCGCCTCGAGCCAGGCGCGGTGCTCGGCGGCCGAGGCGAAGACGAGCGAGGTCGAGGGCATCCCCGCCTCGTAGCGCGGCGGGCGCGCCCGCGTCAACGCGAGGAGAGGGACGCCGCCAGCGGCGCGGCGCACGCCTCCGGCGTCCGCGCGTACGACGCTGCCCTCGCGCCGCCGGGCGCTTTCGGGGTAAGCACTGCCCCGTGCAACCCTGGGAGATCGTCGACCGCGCCCGCGCGCCTGACGGGACGGAGCTCGTGCTCGCGAAGCGCGGCGAGGAGTGGGTCGTCCGCGCCGGCGGCCACGTCCTCATGTCGAGCCGGACGCACGGCTCGGAGGACGCGCTCGCCGCCATCGCGCTCAGGAAGGCCGCCGCGCGGCAGACCGTCCTCGTCGGTGGGCTCGGCCTCGGCTACACGGTCCGCGCCACCCTCGACCGAGTGCCCGAGGACGCTCGCGTCATCGTCGCGGAGATCGTGAAGGAGCTCGTCGCCTGGAACCGCGGCCCGGTCGCGCACCTCGCGGGGAGGCCGCTCGACGACCCGCGGGTGCGCCTCCAGGTGGGCGACGTCATGGGCCGGATCGCGGAGGCCACCAAGGCGTTCGACGCGATCCTGCTCGACGTGGACAACAGCCCCTCGTCGATCGTGCACGAGGGCAACGACCGCCTCTACGGACCGAGGGGGGTGCGCGCCTGCCTCGACGCGCTCCGGCCCGGCGGCGTGCTCGCGGTGTGGTCGGCGGGACCGGACGACCGCTACCTCGAGCGGCTGCGGCGCGCGGGGTTCGAGGTGAAGGAGGAGCGCGTGCTCGCCCGCGGCAGCGCAGGCGGCGTGCGGCACGTCATCTTCCTCGGCGCGAAGCCCGCGGCGCGCAGGGGGCGCTGAGCCGTCCCCGGGGTGCCCCGCTCCCGGGGGCGCGTTCCAATCGGGTCGGCCCGCGTGGTAGGAAACCGGCCTCTTGATCCGCCTCGACTCCATCGCGAAGCAGCACGGGCACCAGATCCTCTTCCTCGAGGCGTCGGCCGCGCTCCACGGCGGCGAGAAGGTGGGGCTCGTCGGGCCGAACGGCGCCGGCAAGTCCACGCTCTTCCGCCTCATCACGCGCGAGGAGGAGCCGGACGAGGGGCAGGTCTCGATCGACCGCGGCGTCACGATCGGCCACTTCAGCCAGGACGTGGGCGAGATGCGCGGGAAGTCCGCCGTCGCGGAGACGATGGACGGCGCCGGACCGGTGTCGGTGGTCGCGGCGGAGCTCGCGGAGCTGGAGCACGCGCTCGCCGATCCCGAGCGGGCGGACGAGCTGGACGAGCTGGTGGAGCGCTTCGGCCACGTGCAGGCGCGCTTCGACGAGCTGGGGGGCTATGCGCTCGACGCGCGCGCCCGGGAGATCCTGGCCGGCCTCGGCTTCTCGCCCGAGATGATGGACGGCGACGTGGGGGCGCTCTCGGGCGGCTGGAAGATGCGCGTCGCGCTGGCGCGCATCCTCCTCATGCGCCCCGACGTGATGCTGCTCGACGAGCCGTCGAACCACCTCGACCTCGAGTCGATCATCTGGCTCGAGGAGTTCCTGCGCGGCTACCCCGGCGCGCTCCTCATGACCTCGCACGACCGCGAGTTCATGAACCGGGTGGTCGGGAAGATCGTCGAGATCGACGCGGGCGAGCTCACCACGTACTCGGGCGACTACGACTTCTACGAGCGCGAGCGCGCCATCGCCGACGCGCACCAGCAGGCCCAGTTCGACCGGCAGCAGGCGATGCTGAAGAAGGAGCTCGCCTTCATCGAGCGGTTCAAGGCGCGCGCCTCGCATGCCGCACAGGTGCAGTCGCGCGTGAAGAAGCTCGACAAGATCGAGAAGGTCGATCCTCCGAAGACCAGGAAGACCGTCGTCTTCGAGTTCCGCGCCGCGCCGCGCTCCGGCGAAGACGTGGCGAAGCTCACCGGCGTCGGGAAAGCGTACGGGACGCGGACGGTCTACGACCGGCTCGACTTCCTCGTCCGTCGAGGCGAGCGCTGGTGCGTCCTCGGCGCGAACGGCGCGGGCAAGTCCACCTTGCTCAAGATGGTCGCGGGCGAGTCGAGACCGGACGGGGGCACCGTCGCCGTGGGCGCGAGCGTCAAGATGGGCTACTTCGCCCAGCACGCGATGGAGCTCCTCGATCCCGGCAAGACGGTCTGGGACACCCTCCAGGACGCCTTCCCGCGCGCCTCGGTCGGCTCGCTGCGCTCGCTCGCGGGGTGCTTCGGCTTCTCGGGCGACGAGATCGAGAAGTCGTGCCGCGTCCTCTCCGGCGGCGAGAAGGCGCGGCTCGTGCTGGCGCGCCTCCTCTACGATCCGCCCAACTTCCTCGTCCTCGACGAGCCGACGAACCACCTCGACGTCGGGACGAAGGAGATGCTCGTCGCCGCGCTCCGGGGGTACGAGGGGACGATGCTGTTCGTGTCGCACGACCGGCGCTTCCTCGGCGCGCTCTCGAATCGCGTGCTCGAGCTCACGCCGGAGGGCGTCCACCCCTACGGCGGCGGGTACACGGAGTACGTGGCGCGCACCGGGCGCGAGGCGCCGGGGTTGCGCGCGGCCGCGGGACGCTGATCAGGACTCGAGGAGCCGTCGACCCTCTCCCCGACCCCTCTCCCTTCCAGGGGGAGGGGGACGAGCCGTCGCTGCTCACGCCTGGGGGAGGGGGAACGAACCCTCGCTGCCGTGGGACGCGCAGCGCGCGAGGAGTGCTCGCGAGGGGACAGATCCGCTCCCGTGCGAGGCGTGCCGCGGAGAAAAATGGGGCGTAAACGAATGAGCGACCCGCGCGAGCGGGCCGCGGGAGGTCACGGGCCGGGGCTGCAGCCGCGTCACGGAAGCGCTCGCAGCGCATCAGGGTGCCCTCTGGTATAGAAGCGCGCTTCGAGGACGGCGCTCGCCCGTGCCGGTCGCGCCGCGCCGTGGGGACGACCAGACCATCCGGGCGACGGCGGGCTCGCGCGCCGGGGCAACGAGGGAGGCGGCGCATGGAGGAGGCTGTCGGGCTGGGGCGGGTCGCAGTGGTGGATCGCGGCGAGGGTGCGCGCAGGGTGCTGCGCGCCGTCCACGAGCTCACGCGCGCCGGACAGGCCGGGGTCGCCGTGGCCGTGCACGGCGCTCGCGATCGGCTGGCGCGGTTCGTCCGCGAGGCCGACGAAGCGGTGGAGCTGGACGGCTCGCCGGAGGAGGTGCTCCGCGCCGCGCGCGCGGACAGCGCCTGGCTCGGGCCCGGCCCGCTCGCCGAGCGCGCGGCGTTCGCGGCGGCGTGCTCGCGGCTCGGCATCGTGCACGCCGGCCCGCCGGCGGACGCGCTGCAGCGGCTCTGCGCGCCGGATGGGCTCGCGCAGCTCGCATCGCAGCTCGGCGTGCCGCTCGCGCTGCCCGGGCTCGCGGATCCGCGAGCGCACCTCGTCGAGGTGGTGGTCGCACGCGACGTGCGCGGGACCGCCTCGGCGCTCGGGGTCGGCGACGCGTCGCTCCGCCGCGGGGACGTCGCGGTGCTCGTCGAGTCGCCCTCGCCGGCGCTCACCCCCGCGAACGACGGCGTGGCGCGCGATCTCGGCGTGCGCGCCTGCACGATGGCGGGGTGGACGGGGGTGTGCTCGGTGCAGCTCCTCGTCGATCCCAGCACGCGGAAGTGGGCGCTCCTCGGGCTCGACGCGTTCGCGCAGTCGGGCCCGGCCGTCGAGGCGCTCGCGGGCGTGGACCTGGTGCGCCTCGCGCTCCGGCTCGCGGTGGGAAAGCCCCTCGAGCTGGAGCACGCCGCGACCCGCGGCCACGCGTTCGCGGCGCGGCTCCTCGCCGCGGACCCGGCGGCGCCGACCACGACGTCCTTCGGGCGGGTCGAGATGCTGCGGCTCCCGTCGGGGCTCGGCGTCCGCGCCGACGCGGCGGTCGCGGAGGGCGACGAGCCGCCCGCGGGCGCGGACGGCGTGCTCGCCACGCTCGTCGCGCGCGGCGCGAGCAGCGCGGAGGCCCTGGCGCGCCTGGAGCAAGCGCTCTCGGACGCGGACGTGCTCCTCCGCGCCAGCGGCAGCTCCAAGGCGTGGCTCCTCGGGCTGTGCGCGCGCCGCGAGGTGCGCCAGGGCGAGGCCGGGGTCGGGTTCCTGGCGGCGCTCGAGAGCGCCGGCGAGAAGCTGGTCGAGCCGCGCCGGGAGGCCGCGCTCATCGCGGCCGCCATCCAGGCCTACCACGCCCAGCTCGACCTCGAGCGCGTGCGCTTCGTCGCCGAGGCCCGGCGCGGACGTCCGCGCGTCGGCCCGTCGTCCGGGCGCGCGGTCGAGCTGCGCTACGCCGGGCACCGCTACCGCATCGAGGTCCGCCAGATCGGTCCCGACGAGTACCGGGTCGTCCCAGCGGGCGGCGCCCCGGTCGACGCGCGCCTCGTCCGCGTCGGCCGGTACGAGCGGCACCTCTCGTGGCAGGGCCGCCGCCACCGCATCCTGTCG
>DASWDS010000571.1:0-5457 GCA_036395165.1 Anaeromyxobacteraceae bacterium
CGGCGAGCCCCTTGAAGAGCTGGAGGGTGCGGTCGAGCTGCTCCTCCAGGCCGCCGAGCTGCGCGCCATCGCGCGCGGCGATGCTGGCGCGCGCCCGCTGCACGACCGCCTCCGCCTTCTGGACCGCGTCCTTCCCGAAGCGGCTCCTCGCCAGCGCCGCCGTCACCGCCGGCACGAGCGCCTCGATCCCGGCGATGAGCCTCTCCGCCGTCTCGCGGCGCCGCTCGAAGTCGGAGACGACCTGCTTCTTCTCCAGCAGCTCGTCGAGGTTCTCGTCCATGATCCGCTTCAGCTCCTCCTCCGTCAGGCCCGAGGTGGCGGTCACGGTGATGGACTGGCGCTGCCCCGTCATGAGGTCGCGCGCCGAGACGCCCACGATGCCGTCGGCGGTGATGTCGAACGTGACCTCGACCTCGATGTCGCCGCGGCGCGCCGGGCGGAGCCCCGGCAGCACGAACTCGCCCAGGAGCTCGTTCTCGATCGCCTTCTCGCTCGCGCCCTGCAGGACCGCGATGCGCACCGCGGCCTGGTTGTCCTGCGAGGTGGTGAAGATGTGCGTCTGGCTGGTGGGGACGGTCGTGTTCTTCTGGATGATGGTCTGGAAGTAGCCGCCCACCACCATGATGCCGAGGTTCTGCGGCGTGACGTCGAGGAGCAGGACCTCGGTCGAGCCCTTGGCCGGGTGCGCCAGCGCGTGGCCCTGGATCGCTGCGCCGAGCGCGACCACCTCCTCGGGGTGGACCCCGCGCGACGGCTCGCGCCCGAAGAACTCGCGGACGGCGCGCTGGACGCGCGGCATGCGCGTCATGCCGCCCACCAGGATGACGTCGCCGATCTGCGACGGCCGCACGCCCGCGTCGCGCAGGGTCCGGTCCGTCACCTGGATGCAGCGGTCGACGAGATCGTGCGTCAGCTCCTCGAGCTTCTCCCGCAGGAGCTGCTTCTCGAGGTGGAGGGCCGGACGGCCCTCGCCTCCCCCGACGAGGAACGGCAGGTGGATGCTCGAGCCGGGCGCCGCGGAGAGCTCGCACTTCGCCTTCTCGGCCGCGTCGCGGAGCCGCTGCAGCGCCATCTTGTCCTGCCGCAGGTCGACGCCGTCGTGCTCCTTGGCGAAGGTGAAGGTGAGCCAGTCCATGACGCGGCGGTCGAAGTCCTCGCCGCCGAGGTACGTGTCGCCGCCCACGCCGACGACGTCGTAGACGCTCTTCCCGATGTCGAGGATGGAGACGTCGAAGGTGCCGCCGCCCAGGTCGAACACGACGACCTTCTTCTCGACGCTCTTGCCGAACCCGTAGGCGAGCGCGGCGCTGGTGGGCTCGTTGATGATGCGCATGACGTCGAGGCCGGCGATGCGGCCCGCGTCCTTGGTGGCCTGCCGCTGGCCGTCGTTGAAATAGGCGGGGACCGTCACCACGGCGCGCGTGACGCGCCGGCCGAAGAACGCCTCCGCGTCCGACTTCAGCTCGGAGAGCACGAGCGCCGAGATCTCGGGCACCGGCCAGACGCGCTCCGCCATCCGCACGCGGACGTCGTTCCCGTCGGGGCCCGGCACGAGCTCGTAGGGGAGCACCTTGCGCGCGTCCTCCACCTCGCGCGACCCCCAGCGGCGGCCGATGAGGCGCTTGGCCGCGAAGACGGTGCTCTCGGCGTTGGTGATGGCCTGCCGCTTCGCGATCTGGCCGACGAGCCGCCTGCCGTTCTTCGCGATGGCGACGATGGAGGGCGTGAGGAGCTGGCCGTTGCGGTTCTGGATCACGCGGGGGACGCCGTCGATGACGGTCGCCACCACCGAGTTGGTGGTCCCGAGGTCGATCCCGATCACCGGATCGAGGTCGAGGTCGCTCATCCGAGGAAGCTCCAGCGCAGCTTCTTCAGGAGGGCCTTCGCGCTCTCCAGCGCCGGATCGAGCTCGAGCGCGCGCTCCAGCGCGCGTCTCGCCTCCTTCGCGTGGCCCTGCGCCTGGAGCGCCGCGCCGAGCGCCTCGAGCGCGCGGCCCTCGCGCGGCCCGGCCCGGACCGCCTGCTCCGCGAGGGCGCGCGCCTCCTCCACGTCCCCCACCTCGAGCGCGAGGCGCGACGCGAACGTGGCGTAGCGCGGGTTCGCGGGATCCGTCTCGGCCGCCTCGCGGGCGGCGGCCACGGCCGCGTGGCGGTTCCCGACCGTCTCGGACTCGACGGCGCGCTCGTAGAGGGCGCGGGCGCGCTCGGCGGTGGCGCGCTTCTTCGCCTCGTCGGCGAGCGCCCGCGCCTCGACGTGGCGCGGGTCGAGCCCGAGCACCGTGAAGAAGTCGTTCGCCGCCTGCGAGAACTTGCCCTCCGCCATGGCCTGCTTCCCGCGGCGCACGAGGTCCTGGACGCGGGCCACGCGCGCGACGAGCGGGTTGCCGCGGGCGAGGCGCGCCCGCCGCTCGCCGGTGCGCGCCTCGTCCTCGAGCCGGCGCGTCTCCATGCGCGCGAACTCGTCCGGCGGCGCGGTCCGCTTCGCGTACTCCGCGCGCCGTGGCTCGTCGCCGAGGACGTCGCGCGCCTCCGTGAGCGCCCGGAAGATCTTCTCGATGCGCCCCAGGTACGTCCCCAGCCGGCGCCCGCCGTGGCGGTCCGGGTGGAACACCTTCACCTTCCCGAGGTAGGCCGCCCGCGCCGCGTCCGCGGACGCGTTCCAGTCCACGCCGAGCAGCTCCCAGTGGTCGATCTCGCCCAGACGCGCGTGCAGGTAGAGGATCTCCTTCTTCAGCTCGACGGGGAGATCCACGTCCTCCGCCAGGTCGGCGGGGGCGAAGACGAAGCTCCTGTAGCGGTCACCGGACACGGTCCCCCGAGGCCGCGCGCGCTCCGGGCCAGGTGTCGAGATTACCGGCCCCATGGCGGCAGGGTCAACGGCCCGCGCGAACGACTCGGAGCGGTCCAAGCCCCCGCGCGGCGCGGGGATTCCGGTCAGGACAGCAGGAGCTCGAGGAGGGCCTTCTGCGCGTGCAGCCGGT
This sequence comes from Anaeromyxobacteraceae bacterium, assembly GCA_036395165.1. Classification (GTDB taxonomy): domain Bacteria; phylum Myxococcota; class Myxococcia; order Myxococcales; family Anaeromyxobacteraceae; genus Anaeromyxobacter_A. The sequence goes on from DASWDS010000571.1 coordinate 2,981, forward strand.
TCTCCGCCTCGTCGAAGACCGCCGACTGCGGGCCCTCGAGCACGTCCTCGGCGATCTCCTCTCCGCGGTGGGCCGGCAGGCAGTGGAGGGCGATCGCCTTCGGGTCGGCGACGGCCATGACCTCGCGGTCCACGATGAACCCGGCGAAGCGGCGCTGGCGCTCGGCCGCCTCCGCCTCCTGCCCCATGCTGGCCCACACGTCGGTGTTCACGACGTGGGCGCCCTTGGCCGCCTCTCGCGGCGTCCGCACGACGCGCGCCTTCGCGCCGGCCCGGGCGAGCAGCGCCGGATCCGGGTCGTAGCCCTCCGGGCACGCGAGACGGAGCGGGAAGCCGAGCACGCAGCACGCCTCGAGCCACGAGTTGGCCATGTTGTTGCCGTCGCCGATCCAGGCCACCTCGAACTGCGCGCGCCGGAGCGCGTCGGCGCCGAAGCGCTCGGTGACGGTGAGGAGGTCCGCGAGCAGCTGGCACGGGTGCGAGGCGTCGGTGAGGGCGTTCACCACCGGCACGCCGGCGTGCGACGCCATCTCCAGGATCTTCGCGTGCTCGAACGTGCGGACGACGAGCGCGTCGACGTAGCGCGAGAGCACGCGCGCCGTGTCCCTGATGGGCTCGCCGCGGCCGAGCTGCGTGTCGTGGGGCGACAGCATGATGGCGTTCCCGCCGAGTTGGTAGGCGCCGACCTCGAACGAGACGCGCGTGCGCGTCGACGCCTTCTCGAACACGAGGCCGAGCGTCATGCGCTCGAGTGGGCGCGGCCCGTCCTTGCCGAGCAGCTTCCACTCCGCGGCGCGCTCGACGAGCTCGAGGAGCTCCTCACGGGAGAGGTCGGTGACGCGCAGGAAATCGCGCTTCTTGCGGCTGGTCCGGGGCATGGTCAGGCCTTGGCGGGAGTCGCGGCGAGGGCGGCGCCGAGGCGGGCCGCGATCTCGTCCGCCTCCGCGTCGTCGAGGATGAGGGGTGGCGCGAGGCGCACCACCGCGTCGCCGATGGCGTTCGCGAGGAGGGCGCGCGATCGGGCTTCGGCGACGACGTCGGGCGCGGCGACGCCGCGGACCTTCACGCCGAGCAGGAGGCCGCGGCCGCGCACCAGCTCCACCCGGCCGCCCTCACGCAGCGCGTCCAGCCGGCGCCGCAGCCGCTCCGCGACCGCGTTCGCGCGGGGCAAGATCGCCTTCACCTCGCGCACCATCGCGAGGGCCACCGCGCAGCCGAGGGCGTTCCCGCCGAAGGTGCTGGCGTGGCTGCCCGGGGTGAGGTGGGTACCCACCTCCTCCGAGGCCAGCATGGCGCCCATCGGATACCCGTTGGCGAGCGCCTTGGCGCTGCTCATGAGATCGGGCGCGACGCCGTCCCACTCGTGCGCCCACATCTTGCCGGTGCGGCCCATCCCGGTCTGCACCTCGTCGAAGAGGAGCAGCGCGCCGGCCTTGCGCGTCAGCTCGCGCGCGGCCTGGAGATAGCCGGCGGGCGGCGGGTTCACGCCCGCCTCGCCCTGGATCGGCTCGACGAGGAACGCGGCGGTGCGCGGCCCGAGCGCCCGCTCGAGCGCGGCGGCGTCGCCGTAGGGGATGTGGCGCACGCCGGGGACGAGCGGCTCGAAGCCGTGGTGGTACTTCTCCTGCCCGGTGCAGGTGACGGTGAAGAGCGTGCGCCCGTGGAAGGACTCGTGGCACGCGATGATCTCGTTCCGCTCCGGGTGGCCGAGGTCGGCGTGGTACTTGCGCGCGAGCTTGAGCTGCGCCTCGTTCGCCTCGGCGCCGCTGTTGCAGAAGAACGCGCGCCGCGCCCACGTGGTGGTCGCGAGGAGCGCCTCCGCCAGCTCCACGTGCGGGCGGTTGTAGAAGATGTTCGAGACGTGCCAGAGCTGCCGCGCCTGCTCCTCGAGCGCGCGCACCAGCGCCGGATGGCAGTGGCCGAGCGCGCAGGTGGCGATCCCGGCGATGGCGTCGAGGTACTCGTTGCCCTCGGCGTCCCAGACGCGGCACCCCTCGCCGCGCACGAGCACCACCGGTCCCTGCCGGTAGTTCGGAGTGAGCACCTGGCTTGCGCGCTGGATGAGCGCGTCCGTCGCGGTCATGCGGCGCTTATAACACGAGCGCTTTCGACCGGCTTACGCTCGTGTTTCGCCGATCCGGTCGAGTCCGAGGTGGGGGATCTGGGGGGAGCGGCGCTCGCTCCCCCCAGGTCGTCGGGGGCGGCAGCCCCCGACTTCGATCGACGCGAAGCCGGCGGCCGCTCGCGCCAGCGAGCCCAGGCGCCGAAGGCGCCAGCCGCCGGCTTGCGAAGCGTAGCGTAGCAAGCCCGGAAATCCCCTCTGACTCGCCGATGAACCGCTCGACGAGCACGAAGAACGGCGAAGCGAATCAGACTCACGTTTCGCCCTTTTCGACCGCCGCGGTGGGGGGTCTGGGGGGAGCTGCGCTCGCTCCCCCCAGCTGAGGTCGAGCTACGCGAAAGCGCAGCTCGACCGGA
>DASWDS010000572.1:0-2225 GCA_036395165.1 Anaeromyxobacteraceae bacterium
GTCCCTCACGCGCGAGCTCGACCTGCGGCGCCTGCGCCCGCGTGTCGAGCACCTCCAGATCGTCCGCCGCGAGGACCTGCCGCGCCTCGCCGAGTCGGGCGCCATCGCGTCGATGCAGCCCGTCCACGCCACGAGCGACGCCCCCTGGGTGGCGAGCAGGGTCGGCGAGGGGACGCCCGCGCTGCAAGGTGCCTACGCCTGGCGCCAGGTGCTCGCGGCGGGCGCGCCGCTCGCGCTCGGCTCCGATTTTCCGGTCGAGAGCCCGGACCCGCGCCTCGGGCTGAGGGCGGCGGAGACGCGCCGTCCGGCAGGAGCGGCGGACGCCTGGATGCCCGAGGAGCGGCTCTCCCGGCTCGAGGCGCTGCGGGGGTTCACCACCGGAGCGGCGTACGCGTCGTTCGCGGAGCATCGCCGCGGCTCACTCCGTGAGGGCGGCGACGCGGACGTGACGCTCCTCGGCGAGGACCTGCTCGCCGTTCCGGCTGACGCGCTCCCGGACGTGCCCGTGCTCGCCACGGTGGTCGCGGGGCGCGTGGAGCACCCACGCGACCTCTAGGGGCGCGCGGGCAGGCCGTTGCGGCGACCCTGTCGCAGCGTACGTGCGGGAGCTCGGCATTTCGTTCTTCGTGTTCACGTTCGTCGGCGTGGCCGGCGCCATCGCGCACCTCGTCCTCCCCGGCGAGCATCGCCTCGGCGCCGCCGCCGCCGCCGCGGTCGGGGTGGCGGGTGCCTGGGCAGGCGCGCTCATCGCGTCCGCGCTCGTCTCCGGTGGATGGCATTCCTTCGGCGGGCTCGCCCTCGCAGGGAGCGTGGTGGGCGCCGCCGGAAGCCTCGCCGTGGTCGAGGCGCTCGCGGAAGCGTACGCGCATCGCCATCCACACGGTCCGGCGTAGCACGCTGGAAACTCGGACTCGCGGCGTGGCAGGCTGGCGCCCGTGAACCGAGCCCTCCTGCCTCCGCTGCTCGCCGCTGCGCTGTCCTTTGCCTGTGGCCGGAGCTCTCACCCGGCGCCGGCGCCGCGCGACGCGTTCCCCGATCGCGCGCAGGGCTTCGGCGCGAAGCTCGTGGTGGACGCGGGCGGTGGCCGCCACCTCGCGGCCGGGACGCCGGTCGGGACCGGCCCGCGGCCGGTGCGCTACGGCTACTGCGCGGCCGGGTGCGGCGCGGCGAGCTCGTGGGCGTTCGTGAGCCTCGACGAGCTCGGCGCGGCGGGCGGCTCCGTCGATCTCGCCGTGGACGGAGCGGGACATCCACGCCTCGTCTGGTACAGCCGCTACGCGTCGGTGGCCGAGTACCGATATGCCTTCTGCGACGCTGGCTGCACCGATGCCGCGGGCTGGACGGTCGTCCTGCTCTGGCCGGCGACCGTCGCTGGGCCCCTCGCCCTCACGCGGTACCTCGCGCTCGCGTCGGACGGTCGCCCGCGGCTCGTCTGGGCGGACGCGAACCCGAACCACGCCGGCGTCTTCTATTCCTTCTGCGATGGGGACTGCGCGCAGAGCCTCGGCGGACCGTCGAGCGGCTGGCATGAGGTCCTGCTCCCGACCAGCTCGGCGAGCGCCGACTTCACGGTAGCCGTGGCGGCGTCGGGGGCGACCCGCGTCGGAGCCCGAACCGCCGGGGGAGACCTCGCCTGGCTCCAGTGCGAGATGGGCTGCGACGCGCGGGAAGGCTGGTCGAACGAGACTTCCCTCTTCGCGCTCGGCATCGGTGGCAGCTTCGCCCTCTCGCTCGACGGGGAGGGGAACCCGCGCCTCGCGCTCTACCAGGACACGAGCGCCGGTGGCGTTCCTGGTCCGTCCGACCAGCGGCTGTTCTACGCGTCCTGCGACGGTGACTGCGCCGGAAGCGGAGCGTGGGCGGCGACGACGCTGGGGCTCGCGCTCGGCGCCGGCGCGAACGGCGTCGATCTCGCGCTCGACGCGACCGGGCGCCCGCGCGTCGCGTACGGCTACCAGACGCCGTCGACCGGCGCGACGGGCGTGGCGCTCGCGAGCTGCGACGCCGGGTGCGAGCGCGCGCCCTCGGGGTGGACGGCGACCGTCCTCGAGACGGCGAGCGCGCTCGAGGCGAGCGAACCGCGCGCGGTGCCGGCGGGGTTCGACGGCGCCGGCTGGCTCACGCTCGGGCGTGGTCCGTCGCTGGCGCTCGACGCGTCCGGCGCCGCGAGCGTCGCGTCGGGCGCGGAGCACGCGCGCTGGCAGGGGACGCCGCCCGTGCCGGAG
>DASWDS010000573.1:0-2734 GCA_036395165.1 Anaeromyxobacteraceae bacterium
TCGCGGCGATGCTCGCCCGCGAGGGGTACGAGGTGACCACCGCCGCCGACGGCGAGCAGGCGCTCGCCGTGCTGCACAAGACGCCGGTGCACGTCGTCGTGACGGACCTCGTCATGCCGCGCCTCGGCGGGATGGAGCTGCTCGGCCGCGTCGCCGCCGACTTCCCGGACGTCCCGGTCATCGTCATCACCGCCCACGGCACCGTGGACAGCGCGGTGCAGGCGCTCAAGGCGGGCGCGTTCGACTACATCACGAAGCCCTTCGAGCAGGAGGAGCTGAAGAAGGTCATCGCCAAGGCGACGCGCGCGCATGAGATCGAGCGGCAGAACGTGCACGGGCCGACCGCCGCCGGCGAGAAGCCGCCGCTCGTCGGCGAGTCGGCCGCGATCCGCCAGACGTACGAGATCGTCGCCAAGGTCGCCGAGTCCCCCTCCACGGTCCTCATCACGGGCGAGAGCGGCACGGGCAAGGAACTCATCGCGCGCGAGCTGCACCGCGGCTCGTCGCGACGCGACAAGCCGCTCATCAAGGTGAACTGCGCGGCCATCCCGAAGGACCTCGTCGAGAGCGAGCTCTTCGGGTACGAGAAGGGCGCCTTCACCGGCGCCGTGGGGTCGAAGCCCGGGCGCTTCGAGCTCGCTGACGGCGGGACGCTCTTCCTCGACGAGATCGGCGAGGTGCCGGTCGAGATGCAGGTGAAGCTCCTCCGCGCGCTCCAGGAGTCGGAGTTCGAGCGCGTGGGCGGCATCAAGACCATCCACGTCGACGTCCGCCTCATCACGGCCACGAACCGCGATCTCAAGGCGCTCATCGCCGACGGCCGCTTCCGCGAGGACCTCTACTACCGCCTCGCCGTGGTGCCGATCTCGCTGCCGCCGCTGCGCGATCGCAAGGAGGACATCCCGCTCCTCGTCACGCATTTCATCGGCAAGTACAACCAGCGGCTCGGCAAGCGGGTCGATCGCGTGGACGACGACGCGATGCAGATGCTCCTCTCGTACGGGTGGCCGGGCAACATCCGCGAGCTCGAGAACCTCATGGAGCGCTCGGTCCTCTTCGCCGAGGGGCCGGTCATCCTGGGCTCCTCGCTGCCCGACGCGCTCCGCGAGCGCGTGGCGGGCCCCACCGTGCCCATCGCCGCGATCGGCCCGCTCGGCGCCATCGCCGCGCCGAGCGGCGCCTCGATGAAGGAGATCGTGCGCCAGGCGCAGGCCGAGCTGGAGAAGGAGCTCATCTCCCGCGCGCTCGGCGAGACGGCCGGGAACGTGACGCGCGCCGCCAAGCGGCTCCAGATCAGCCGCAAGTCGCTCCAGGTGAAGATGAAGGAGCTCGGGTTGCGAGGCGACGAGGAGTGACGGCGCCGCCCCCGGGCGACGCGCGCACCCCCGGAATCGCACGGCATTTCGCCTACATCAGCAGCCTGGCGGTTACTTGACCGGTCTGGGAGCCGCTGCTAGCGTCCCGGCCGGGTGTTCCCCCCCGCATCTGTCGAGATTTCGCTCCCCCGGAGGAAGCACATGCGGCGGCTCCTCGGCCTCGTCCTCGTCGCCCTCGCGGCGGTCGCCGCGCCCTCCGCCCGGGCGGCGGAGGTGACGCGCGTCGCGTCCAGCGCCGAGGTGGACAACCCCTTCGACCTCGACCTGACGGTGCGCTACGAGCGCGTCCAGCGGAAGGCCAGGATCACGCGCGAGTTCGCCGACCGCACCGCCAACGCGCCGTTCGGCGCCGTGGGGGACGAGAGCGAGCTCTGGTACGAGCAGGTGACGAACCGGGTGGTGCCGCGCCTCGCCGTGGGCCTCTACCGCGATCTCGAGCTGCACGCGGAGCTGCCCTACGTGCTCGGCGACAACCCGAGCTGGAAGTTCACCGCGGACAGCGAGCGCTCGATCGAGCAGAACAAGCTCGATCCGAACGGCAAGCCGTGCTCGACCGATCCGAACGACCCTTGCACGCTGCCCATCTTCCCCGTCGGCAACGGGCAGACCGTCCACCACGGCGGCCAGCTCGGCGATCTCACGGTCGGTCTCGCCTGGGGGATCCTCTCCGACAAGCGCGACGAGTACGTGCCGTACTGGCTGGTGGGGATCGACGTGACGGCGCCCACCGCGCGCCGCTACGACCCGGTCGCCGGGCGCGACCTCACGCCCGGCTCCGCGTTCTCCTCGCCGTACACGAGCGCCTCGAAGCAAGCGCCCGTCGGCCACAAGGTGTGGCTCTACGACGTCCAGACGGCCATCTCGAAGCGGATGGGGGCCGTCGACCCGTACGTGCGCGCGCACGCGCGCCTCGCCCAGAAGTCGTCGCAGACGTACTCGAACTGCGAGCACGCCGCCGAGCTCGCCGGGGCGGGCCAGGCCACGTCGGCGGCGTCCGTGAGCTGCGCGCTCGCCACCTGGAGGGACGACGCGGCGGCGAAGCCGCCCCACGTCTTCGGCCTCGAGCTCGGGACCGAGCTCGTGCCGTACGAGGACCGGCTCGAGCACCAGCGCTTCGCGGTCGACCTGCGCCTCTCCGGGGAGTACACGACGCAGGCGCGCTGGTACAACGAGCTCACCGACGCGACCGGCAAGCTCATGTGGACCGACCCGTACGTCACCTTCAAGGCGCTCGTCGGTCTCTACCTGCGCGCGTCGAGCTACGTGCAGCTGCGCGCCGCGGCCAGCATCGCGCACGACTTCACGCACTTCGTGAGCGGCGAGCCGCTCACGAACCCGAATTTCGACTGGCGCTACGA
>DASWDS010000574.1:0-2596 GCA_036395165.1 Anaeromyxobacteraceae bacterium
CTCGACGTGTCCGCGGGCGGGTTCGCCGCGCTCCTCGCGCGCGCCCCGCGCGTGGACGAGGAGGTCGAGGTCTCGCTGCGCATCCCCGAGCGCGAGCCGCTTTGCGCGCGGGCGCGCGTGGTCGAGGTGAAGCAGCAGGTCGGGACCGTCCGCGCCTCGTTCGAGTACGTCGGGCTCGACGCCGACGACGCCGAGCGCCTCGAGACGTTCGTCTTCGACGCGGTGCTGGCGCAGATGCAGCGGTAGATCGACCGCTACCGCTCCTTGAAGTCGTCGGAGCGGATCCCGTACCGCTTGAGCAGCCGGTGCAGGCTCTCGCGCTCCATGCCGGCGCGCGCGGCCGCCTGCGTGACGTTCCCGCGCAGCTCGCGCAGGAGCGCCACCAGGTAGTCCCGCGACACGCGATCGCGCGCCAGGTCCAGCGCCTCGCGGTAGGGCAGGGTGGTGAGGACGCCGCCGGGCGGCGCCACGGCGGGGGCGACGAGGACGTCCGGCGGCAGGTCCGCCGCGGTCACGAGCGGCCCCGCCGCCACCGCGACGGCGCGCTCGACGGCGTTCTCGAGCTCGCGGACGTTGCCGGGCCAGGCGTGCGCCGTGAGCGCGCGGAGCGCGTCCGCCTCGAACCCGGAGAGCTCTCGGCGGGCGGCGCGCGCGTGCTTGTCGAGGAAGTGCGCCGCGAGGAGCGGCACGTCCTCGAGCCTCTCGCGCAGCGCCGGCAGCCGGACGGGGAAGACGTGCAGCCGGTAGAAGAGGTCCTCGCGGAAACGGCCCGCGGCGGCCTCGGCCTTGAGGTCGCGGTGGGTGGCGGCGAGGATGCGCACGTCCACCTTCACCGCCGCGTTGTCTCCGACGCGGCGGATCTCCTTCTCCTGCAGGGCGCGGTTGAGCTTCACCTGCGTCGCGAGCGGGAGCTCGCCCACCTCGTCGAGGAAGAGCGTGCCGCCGTCCGCCTCCTCGAAGAGGCCCGCCTTCGCCGCCGCCGCGCCGGTGAAGGCGCCGCGCGCGTGCCCGAAGAGCTCGCTCTCGACGAGGTCGGGCGGGAGCGCCCCGCAGTTCACCGGAAGGAAGCGGCGCGTCTTGCGCGCCGAGTGGTAGTGGATCGCGCGCGCGGCCAGCTCCTTGCCGGTCCCCGTCTCGCCCAGGAGGAGCACCGTGATGTCGAGGCCGGCCGCCTGCTCCAGGAGCCGGTAGACCTCCTGCATGCGCGCGCTCTTCCCCACCAGGCTGTGGAACGAGAAGGTGCCCTCGAGCTCGCGGCGCAGCGTGGCCGCCTCGTCGCGGAGGCGCTTCCGCTCGGCGGCGCGCGCCACGACGAGCGCGGCGGCGTCCGGGTCGAACGGCTTCTCCAGGTAGTCGTAGGCGCCGAGCTTCATCGCCCGGACGGCGTCCGCGACGTTCGCGTACCCCGTCATCATCACGACCTCGGTGGACGGGGAGCGCGCCTTCACCGCGCTCAGCACCTCGAAGCCGCCCGCGCCGGGCATGCGGAGGTCCGTCACGACCACGTCGAACTCCTCGGACGCGACGAGGGCGAGGGCGCGCGCGCCGTCCGCCGCGGTCGTGACGACGTAGCCCTCGACCAGGATCCGCCCGAAGAGGCTCAGCATGTTCTGCTTGTCATCCACCACGAGCACCCGCACGGCGCTCATCGCGAGCCCCCCGCGCGCGGCACGCGGAGCGTGAAGACCGCGCCGGCGGCGGCGCCGTCAGCCGCCTCCACGTCGCCCCCGTGTCCGCGCGCGATGGCGCGCGAGAGGGCGAGCCCGAGCCCGGTGCCGCGGTCCTTCGTGGTGAAGAACGGCTCGAACATGTGGGCGCGCGCCTCGGGGCTGAGGCCGGCGCCGTCGTCCGCGACCGAGACCTGCGCCTCGCCTTCCACCTCCGTGACCCGCACCTCGACCCGGCCGCCGTCGCCCGCGGCCTCCACCGCGTTGCGGAGCAGGTTGGAGATGACCTGACGCAGCTTGGCCGGGTGGCCCTCCGCCGCGCCCGCGCCGGCGACCGACACGGCGACCCCGTCGAGGAGCCGCGCCTCCCGGAGGCGCGCCACGACCTCGTCGCACGCCTCGCGAAGATCGACGCGCTCGTGGACCGGCTCCTGTGGCCGCGAGAGATCGAGGAGCCCGGAGACGATCTCCTTGGCCCGCAGCGTCTCCTCCTGGATGACGCGCAGGTCTGCCCGTGCGCTGTCGTCGGCGCAGCGCTCGAGGAGCTTCGCGTAGCCGAGGATGACGCCGAGCGGGTTGTTGATCTCGTGCGCGACGCCTGCGGCGAGCCGCCCGATGCCGGCCAGCTTCTCGCTCTGGACGAGCCGGTCCTGGTGCTCCTTGATGGCTGCGGTCATGGCGTTGAACTGCGCCGCGAGCGCCCCCAGCTCGTCGCGCGAGTCGACGGCGATGCGGCTGTCGAGGTCGCCGGCCGCGAGGCGGGCGGCGCCCTCGCGGAGCCGCGCCAGCGGCCGCGCGATGGAGCGGCCGATGGAGAGGGTGATGGCGGCGGCCAGGATCGGCGCCCCGACGAGCAGCGCCACCAGCCAGCGGTGCGTGCGCCGCTCCACGGCGCCCGCCTCGGCGCGCGAGGTCGCGATGCTCTCCTC
>DASWDS010000575.1:0-7595 GCA_036395165.1 Anaeromyxobacteraceae bacterium
GCGTTCTCTCAGTCGAGGGAGTTCGAGGTGGTGGCGCGCGTCATGCCGGACGACGCCCAGCGCCTCTTCCGGCGCGGCCGGGCGCAGGCGGCGCTGGTCGTCCGGCCCGGCCACGCGCGCGACCTCGCCCGCGGCGAGCCAGGCCATGCCGAGCTGCTCGTGGACGGCAGCGACGCCACCACCGCCAACCAGATCCTCCAGAAGGCCGACGCCATCGCGCGGGCGGAGACGTTGCGGCGCGCGTCGGCGGCGGGGCTCGCGAGCGCGCGCCCGCTCGAGGTGCGCACCTGGACGCGCTACAACCCGGAGGCGCGCTCGGCCGTCTTCCTCGTACCGGGGATGACGGCGTACCTCATGGCCATCGGCGCGGTGCTGCTCACGGCGCTCGCGGTGGCGGGTGAGTGGGAGCGCGGCTCGATGGAGCAGCTCTTCGCGTCGCCGGTGGGCCGGTTCGAGATCATCCTGGGCAAGCTCCTGCCCTACCTCGCGCTCGGCATGCTGCAGCTCCTCCTGGTCGTCGCGGTCGGCGCCTCGGCCTTCGACGTGCCCATCCGCGGGAGCCTCCCGCTCCTCTTCGTCTTCGGCCTCGCCTTCCTGGTCGGCATGCTGGGGCAGGGGCTCTTCATCTCCGTCGTGGCGAAGAACCAGCTCGTCGCGACGCAAGCGGGCGTCCTCTCGTCGCTGCTGCCGTCGCTGCTGCTCTCGGGGATGCTCTTCCCCATCGAGAACATGCCGCGGCCGCTCCAGGTCATCTCGAGCGTCATCCCGGCGCGCTACCTCGTCCACGGGCTGCGCGGGATCCTGCTCAAGGGGAGCGGCTTCGCCCTCCTGTGGCCGGACCTCGTGGCGATGGTGCTCTTCGCCGCCGGCATCCTCGGCCTCGCGACGGCGCGCTTCCAGCGGAGGATCGCGTGACGCTCGCTCGCGCCGGCGGCCGGGGCCTCGGGCTCGTCCAGTACCGCGCGGTGGTGCGGAAGGAGGCCTTCCAGACGCTCCGCGACCGCCGCATCATGTTCCTGCTGGTGATGGCGCCGCTCATCCAGACGGTGCTGTTCGGGTTCGCGGTGGATTTCGACGTGGATCGCGTCCCCACCGCCGTGGTGGACCTCGACGGCAGCGCCGCCAGCCGGGAGCACGTCCGCCGGCTGCTCGCGGACGGGACGCTCGTCCGCGCCGCGCAGGCGACGAGCGGCGCCGGGGCCGACCGGCTCATCGACGACGACCGCGCCGCGGCGGCGGTGATCGTACCGCCCCGCTTCGGGGACGATCTCGCCGCCGGGCGGACCGCGACCGTCCAGGTCGTCATCGACGGCTCGAACCCGACCCGCGCCAGCGCCGCCGCCAGCACCGCTGCGCGCTACTTCGGCGAGGTGGGCCAGGGGCTCGTGCGGGCGCGGCTCGCGGCCGCCGGCAGGGCGACGGTACCGGAGGTCGAGGTGACCCCGCGCGTGCTCTACAACCCGAGCCTCAAGACCGCGGTCTACGTCGTGCCGGGCATCCTCGCGATGCTGCTCGTCATCGTGACGACCATCGTCACGGCCATGGGGCTCTCGCGCGAGCGCGAGGTGGGAACGCTGGAGCAGGTGCTCGTGACGCCGGTGAAGCCATTCGTGCTGCTCGCCGGGAAGATGACGCCATTCGTCGCCATCGGCCTCTTCGACGTGCTGCTCGTGCTCACGGCGATGACGTGGATCTTCGCGGTCCCCGTGCGCGGCCCGCTGGCGGTGCTGGGGAGCGGGACGCTCTTCTACCTGTGCTCGACGCTGGGCGTCGGCCTGCTCATCTCCACGGTGTCGTCGAACCAGCAGCAGAGCTTCCTGGGCGGCTTCCTCTTCGTGCTGCCGGCGGTGCTCCTCTCCGGGATCATGACGCCCATCAGCGCCATGCCGCCTTGGCTCCAGGCGGCGACCTTCCTCAACCCGCTGCGGTTCTTCGCCGAGCTCGTCCGCGGCGTGCTGCTCCGGGGGTCGGGAATCGCCGATCTCTGGCCCCAGGTGCTGGCCCTGGCGGTGTACGGCGCGGTCATCCTCGCGATCGCGACGCTGAGATTCCATCGGCAGCTCGGCTGAGCCTCGGCCTGCGGCACGTTGCCGCGGGGAGAGCGCGATCTTTCCTGTCAGGATTCGGCGCATCTCCGCTGCGCGGGTCGGGGTGATCACGGGGATGGTTCCGCGCAGCGGTCCACGTCTGCGAGCGAGGGCACCTCGAGCTCTCGTCGCGTGCGGCGCTGAGGGGCGCCGCGCTCGGGTGAGGGGTCGATCCATGCGCTGGCAGTCCCGTGACGTCACCGCGACCGCCTGCGTCTTCGTCTCCGGCGTCGCCGCGCTCCTCTACGAGATCGTGTGGCTCCGGCTCCTGGGGCTCGCCTTCGGCCAGACCGTCCACACCGTCACGAGCGTGCTCGCCGCGTACATGGGGGGCCTCGCGCTGGGCAGCATCGTGCTGGGGCGGCGGGCCGATCGCGTCCGGCGGCCGCTGCGCCTCTATGGCCTGCTGGAGCTGGGGATCGGGCTCTTCTGCCTCGCGACGCCCTGGTTGTTCGGGGGCTTGAATCACCTGTACCTCGCGCTCCTCCGCTCCTGGGCGCCGTCGCCGCTCGCGACGGGCGCGTTGCGGCTCGCCCTCTCGCTCGCCGTGCTCGTCCCGCCCACCGCGCTCATGGGGGCGACGCTCCCCTTGCTGAGCCGAGCCCTGGTGCGCGAGCCGGGGCGCGCCGGCGCCGACGTGGGCACGCTGTACGCCCTCAACACGTGGGGCGCGGTGGTGGGGACGGCCGCGACCGGGTTCTGGCTCCTCCCGCTGGTAGGGGTGCGCGCGACGGTCGTGATCGGCGTGGCGCTCGACCTGGCGGTCGCGGGCGTCGCGCTGGCGCTCGCGCGGAGGGAGCGCGACCCGGTCGCGCTTCCCGAGGAACCCCGCGCCGCCGAGGCGCCCGAGCCGCCCGCCCCGGAGGCCCGCGCGCCGACGCGGACGCAGGTCGTCGTCGCGCTGGTCGCGACCGGCGTCTCGGGAGCGGCGTCGATAGCGTACGAGATCGCCTGGACGAGGGCGCTCTCGCTCGTGCTCGGCAGCTCGACTTACGCCTTCACCGCCATGCTCGCGACGTTCCTCGTCGGGCTGACGCTGGGCGCGTTCGTGATCTCGCGCGGGCTGCGCCGCTGGCGTCCAGGCCTCTCGGCCCTCGGGATCGTCGAGGGGTCGATCGGGCTGGCCGCCCTGGCGCTCCTCCCCGCGCTCGGCGAGCTCCCGGTGCTCACGCTCGCGGTCCTCCAGCGCACTGGCGTGAGCCACGAGGGCGCGCTGCTGGCGCAATTCGCGATGAGCTTCCTGCTCATGATCGTCCCGACGCTCCTCATCGGCGCGACCTTCCCGCTCGTCCTCGCGGCGCTCTCGCGCGGGTTGGGCAGCGTCGGGCGGGACGTGGGGCGCGTGTACGGCGCCAACGCGATCGGCACCATCGTGGGCTCGGCGCTGGCCGGCTTCGCGCTCGTCCCGCTCGCCGGCATCCAGAACGCCATCGTGATCGCGGCCGGCGCCAACGTCGCGGCCGCCACGGCGCTGCTGGCGGTGTCCGCGCCGCGATGGCGGGCGCTCGCGGTGGTCTTCCCGGCCGGCTTCGCCGCGCTCGCGCTCCTCGTGCCCCGGTGGGACGCGACCCTCATGACGGGCGGCGCCGCCGTGTACGCGCCCGGCCTCGTCCACGCGAAGGACCTGACCGCGTCCCTCACGAGGGGTCGCGCGCTGCTCTTCTACGAAGAGGGCCTCCACACCACCGTCTCGGTGCAGCGCAGCGGCGCCATCACGAGCCTGCGCTTGAACGGGAAGACGGACGGGTCGAACGGTCGCGACATGATCGCGCAGCGGCTTGCCGGGCACCTCGGGCCCGTCCTCGCGCCCGGCGCGAGGCGCGCCCTCGTGATCGGCCTCGGGACCGGGGTCACCGCCGGCGCCCTGGCGCAGCATCCGCTGGAGCGCATCGACGTGGCGGAGCTCGAGCCCGCCGTCGTCGACGCCTCCCGCTTCTTCGAGGCCGAGAACCGGCACGTGCTCTCCGATCCGCGCGTGGTGGTGAAGGTGGAGGATGGGCGGCAGGTGCTCGCGGCCGGGCAGGAGCCCTGGGACATCATCGTCTCGGAGCCTTCGAATCCCTGGATCGCCGGCGTCGGGAGCCTGTTCACCCGCGAGCTCTACGAGCTGGCGCGCGCGCGCCTCTCCGAGCGCGGCGTGATGGTGCAATGGTTCCAGGGATACTCGATGCGCCGCGAGGACATGCAGATGGTGGCGAACACGTTCCTCCAGGTCTTCCCGCACGTCAGCCTGTGGCAGGCGGTGAAGGGCGACTACTTCCTCGTCGCGACGCCCGACGAGCTGGAGCTCGATCTCTCCGAGCTGGACCGCCGCTACCCGCCCGCGGCGGCCGTCCGAGCCGATCTGGGGCGCTACTTGCCGTGGCCTCGTGGGCTGCTCTTGCATCACCTCCTGACGGAGCACGACCTGCGCCGGTACGCGCGCGGCGCGGCCCTCAACACGGACGACCACCCGCGGCTCGAATTCGCCGCGCCGCGCTCGCTGTACCTCGACACGATCGAGGTGAACGACCAGCACCTGCGCTGGTTCCGCTCGGTGGAGAGGCCGCGCGTGGCGGGTGCGGCCGCGGAGCTCGGCGCCGCCGACGCGCGGATCGAGCTCGCGCGACAGCACTGGATCCTCGGCAACGGCGAGCTCGCGGCGGAGCAGGAGACGAGGCTCGGCGCGCTGGCGAGCCTGCCGCGGCGGACGCGGATGGAGCGGGTCAGGCTCCTCTTCCTCGGGGGCGCCGTACGCCAGGCGCGCGCCGATCTGGAGGCCCTCGAGGCGGAGGCGCCCGGCGACGCGGCGGTGGGGCGTTACCTGCGAGCCGCGCGCGCATTCCCGCCCGGCTCGGAACCGACCGGTGTGCCGTACGCGGCGATGACGCTCAACCCGGCCGAGGCGTACGACGCCGCGGGCAGGCTCTTCCTGGAGCACGGGACGCGCCGCGGCTCGAACGATCTCATCGCCGTCGCGGCCGAGCACTTCGAGGAGGCCGTCCGCCACGACCCGCAGGGCTGGTCACTGTTCAACCGCCTCGCCAAGGCTCGCCTGGCGCTGGGGCAGCTCGACCTCGCCGTGGAAGCCTATCAGCGCGCGGTGGGCCTCGCGCCGCGTGTCCCGGAGCTCCGCTACGAGCTGGGCCTCGTCTTCGAGGAACAGAAGCGCACGGCGGAGGCGTACCGCGCCCACCAGGAGGCGCTCGCGCTGAGGCCGGGCTGGGATCTCCCGGCGAGGCGGCTCGCGGTCCTGTCGCTGCGCTACTGAACAGCTTCGCCGTCAGCGCCCCGCGTCCGCCGCCAGCTCGCCGCCCACCCCGCCCTGGAGCTCCTCCAGCTCCGTGCGGAGCAGCCACTCGTCCGGGAAGCGCCTCGCCTCGCGCGCGACCTCCGCCAGCCGGGCGCGGTCCGTCCGGCCCGACTCGCGGAGCGCGCGCACCTCGGCATAGAGCGCGGCGACGGCGGGGGCGAGCGCGCTCGCCTTGTGCGCGCGGGCGCGGGTCTCGCCGTCCTCGTCGCGCGCCGTCGTGCCGAAGTGCCAGTCCCACGCCCCGGGATCGCCGGCGCCGCCCGCGACGGAGGGCAAGGAGGGCGTGGCGAGGAGCACCGCGCGCGCGGGCACCTCGAGCTCACGCGACCCGATGCTCGCGCGCAGCTCGGTGGCGACGCAGCCCGCGACGCGGCCCGAGACGGAGACGCCGCTCGCGAACGCGAGGCAGAACGACCCCTCGGGCGGCACCCGCGCGTCGCCGAAGGCGATCACCGCCGGCTCCTCGGCGGGCGCCCCCAGCGCGCGCCCGTCGCGCGACAGGAGCGTCGGCCCGCGGACGACCGCCAGGGCCGTCCCGAGCCCGGGGCCCGCCGGCTTCGCCCCGGCGTGCAGCGTCTCGACGACGCCCGTCACGGCGGTGCCGTCGGCGAGCACGAGGTGGTTCACGCTCCGCGCGGCGCGCGCCTGCTCGAGGCCGTGGTCGCCGCCGCGGCGCCAGGAGAGCGTGCGCGCGAGGTGGCCCACCACCTCGGTGAGCTGGCCGAAGTCGCGCGCGACGAAGAGCTGCGGCTGCATGCGCGTGATGTCGTACTCGACCTCGGCGGCGCTCACGTCGAGCGGGATGCGCTGCACCTCGTCGGAGAAGCAGTGCGTGCTCTCGCCGATCGAGCTGAGGAGGCCCGCGCCGTAGATCCGGGGGTCGTCGAGCGTGCCGACGAGGCCGTACTCCGCCGTCCACCAGTACAGCCGTGAGGCGCGCGTCGCCTCCGAGACGAAGCGGCGCGACGCGCTCGCCTCCTCGAGGCGCCGCTCCGCCGCGGCGATCTCCTCCGCGCCGGCGGCGGGATCCTCCTTCACGATCGACAGCGCGCGGATCGCCTCGTAGACCTCCTGGTCCTCGACCGACCCGATGGCGCGGAAGCCGAGCTCGCCGGCGGCCCTCAAGAACGCTGCGTAGGCGGGGTCGGCCAGGATGGGCGCGTGCCCGGCGCTCTCGTGCACGATGTCGGGCGCCGGCGTGTACTCCACGTGCTCGTGGGTCCGGATGTCGGCGGCGATGGCGAGGACGCGCTGCGCCTGCAGCTCCGTGAACACGGCCGGCGGGATGAAGCCGCGAACGGCCACGGCCGACCAGCCGAGGCGCGCGAGCTTGTCGTTCATCTCGTCCATGCTCGGGATGCGCTCGGTGCCGATCCCCGTCGCCTCGAGGCCGCGCAGATACGACGGGTGCGCGCGCGACGCGAGGTGCCGCACGAGGCGGCGCAGGATGTGCCGCCAGACCGCCTGGTCGCGCGGCGTGTAGGCGTCGTAGTCCTGCGCGACGACGTACCGGCGCAGGTGCGGCGGCAGCCTCTGCATGGCTCGTTCGCTGGACGAGAGAGCGGTCGTCACGACCACCTCCGCGGGCGGCGGACGAACCCGCCCTTGCTCCAAAGGTAGCGATGTCGGCGCGGCGCGGCGCGGCCCAGGCGAGATGGCGTGGTGCGTTACCGAAGCACGCCGCGGGCGCGGCCGACCTTCGTGAACGCCTCGTTCGAAGTGGGGGGCCGCCTTCGCCAGCCCCCCACGCCCCCCTCGCTCCGGGGCAGCCTCATCCGGCTGCCCCTCCGCTCATTCTGGATGAGGGGGCGCGATGAAGCTGCGCCCCCTCATGCTCCCCTCGCTCCGGGGCAGCCTCATCCGGCTGCCCCTCCGCTCGTAGCGATGATCCCATGGGCGCGGCCGACTTTCGTGAACGCCTCGACCGCCTGCGTCACGTGCTCGGGCGTGTGCGCCGCCGAGAGCTGGACGCGGATGCGCGCCTGACCTCTGGGAACCACGGGATAGCTGAAGCCGATGACGTAGATCCCCTCGGCGAGCAGGTCCCTCGCGACCTCGCCGGCCAGCCGGGCGTCCCCGAGCATGATCGGGACGATGGGGTGCGCGCCCGGCTTCACCGCGAACCCGGCGCGCGTCATCGCCTCGCGGAAGGCGCGCGCGTTCTCCATGAGGCGGTCGCGCAGCGCGGTCGAGCCCTCGAGGAGCTCGAGCGCGGC
>DASWDS010000576.1:0-2340 GCA_036395165.1 Anaeromyxobacteraceae bacterium
CGTGCCGGAGTACGACGAATACCGGGTGCGCCTGGACGTGGCGGCGCGCTGACGATCAGCCGCGCCGCAGCAGATCCGAGACGCCGACGACGAGGCTGCCGGCGGGCACGGCGCGCGCGTTCACGACGAGCGTGTCGTTGATGTGCTTGCCGGTGGCGGGGTCCGTGGGGCGCTCGGGGTAGGCCAGGTTCACGCGGACGCGAAGGACGCCGCGCGCCACGCGGTGGAGCATGAAGATCGTGCCGTCCGGCTCGGCGCGCGCGACCAGGCCGACGTGCGTGGGCGCGCCGCCAGGCCGGTCTGCGAGGAAGACGAGGTCGCCCGCGACCGGCCGCAAGGACGCAGCGAGCGCGCCGCGCTCTCCGGCGAGCGCGTGCAGCGCGGCGGCGCTCGTCGCCGTGGGCGGCAGCGGATGCCCTGCGCTCGCGAACGCGGCGCGGACGAGGGCCGCGCACCCCGGGCCGTAGTCCACCCCCTCGAGCACGATCGTGCGGCGGCCGACGAGCGACGAGGCCGCCTCGACCGCGCGCGCCACCTCGGGTCGGGCCGAACCGGGGGCCGGGCCGGCGCTCCTCTCGGGAGCACCGGCCCGGCTCTCGCGGGCGGGCGGGGGCAGGACGTGATGGCGTGGCCGGAGCGGCCCCATCGCGCAGCCCGACGCTTCGACGAGCGCGAGGGCGAGCGCGACGGCGGGACCGATGCGAAGCGCCGTCATGGATCGATGCTACTCACGACCGGCGCGCCGTCCAATTTAGTGTCACGAAAGGTGAGCGGGAGGGCGTGTCAGAGGGGGGCGATATCGTTCCCTCTGACTCGCCTTTCGCCGTTTGTCTTGCTCGCCCATCGCTTCAGAGGCGAGTCAGAGTGATTTCCGGGCTCGCTGCGCTTCGCGCAGCAAACCCTCACTTGGGGGAGCGGCCGCCGCTCCCCCCATCCCCCCACCGGTCCCGCTGTGAAAAAGGCGAAACCCGAGATCTGAACCGATGTCACGGCGCTACCAGCTGGAGCCGGCCGCCCGCGCGAAGGCCGCCCTCAACTACGCGGGCCTGCTGAACGACGAGCAGCAAGCCGTCGTCGAGGCGGGCGACGGCCCCATCCTCGTCATCGCCGGCGCCGGCTCCGGCAAGACGCGCACCCTCACGTGGCGAGTCGCGCGCCTGCTCCACGAGGGGATGTCCCCCGAGGCGCTCCTGCTCCTCACCTTCACGAACAAGGCGGCGCGCGAGATGCTCCGGCGCGTGGAGGAGGTGGCGCGCGTCGACACGCGTCAGATCTGGGGCGGCACCTTCCACCACGTCGCGCACCGCATCCTGCGCGAGCACGCGCCCGTCCTCGGCTACGCCAAGGGCTACTCGATCCTCGATCGCGAGGACACGCGCGACGTGATGAGCGCGGCCATCGCCGAGTGCGGCCTCGCGGTGGCCGCCCGCCGCTTCCCCAAGGCCGACGTCCTCGTCGATCTCGTCTCGATGGCGGTGAACACGCAGACGCCGCTCGCCGACGTCGTCGCGGACCGCCGCCCGCAGTTCCTGCCGCTCGGGGACGACATCCTGCGGGTCGCGCGGCGCTACGCGGAGCGCAAGCACGCCCTCAACGCGATGGACTTCGACGACCTGCTCATGAACTGGAAGGTGCTCCTCGCCGAGCACGAGCCCGTTCGCGAGCTCCTCGCCGACCGCTTCCGCCACGTGCTCGTGGACGAGTACCAGGACACGAACAGGCTCCAGGGCGACATCATCGACCTCGTCGCGAGCGGCCACCGCAACCTGTGCGTGGTGGGCGACGACGCGCAGTGCATCTACGGCTTCCGCGGGGCGCACTTCGCGAACATCCTCGAGTTCGAGCAGCGCTACCCCGACGCGACCCGGTACGACCTCACCGTCAACTACCGCTCCACACCGCAGATCCTCGAGCTCGCGAACGCTTCCATCGCCTACAACGTGAAGCAGTTCGAGAAGGCGCTCTCGAGCGTGCGCAGCGACGGGACCTTGCCCGCCCTCGTGCCCTGCCGCGACGTTCAGCAGCAGGCGCAGTTCGTCGCCCAGCGGGTGCTCGAGCTGCGCGACGAGGGCATCCCGCTCACCGAGATCGCGGTCCTCTACCGGGCGCACCACCACGCGATGGAGATCCAGTTCGAGCTCGCCCGGCGCGGGATCCCGTTCGTCGTCCGCTCGGGCGTCCGCTTCTTCGAGGCGGCGCACATCAAGGACGTGCTCGCGCACCTGCGCTTCGCGCGGAACCCCGGCGACGAGCTGGCGCTGAAGCGCGCCCTCCGGCTCACGCCCGGCATCGGCAGCGCCACCGCGGACGCGATCTGGAACGCGCTCGCGGCGCGGCGCC
>DASWDS010000577.1:0-6756 GCA_036395165.1 Anaeromyxobacteraceae bacterium
GGACGTCGGGGAGTCGACGTACGAGGAGGTCGACGTCGCCATCGCCGGACGCCACCACGGCTGGCCCTGGCGCGAAGGACCGCACGGCTGGCCCGTCGCGAAGTGCCGCGAGACGACCCCCGACGCGGGGGACTGCGTCGATCCCGTCTACCACTGCAGGCACGGCCCGGCGGCGGGCGGGATCGACGGCGACTGCGACTCGATCACGGGTGGCGCCATCGTCGACAGCCCGGCCTGGCCGGCGACGGAGCGCGGCCGCTACTACTTCGCCGACAACGTGAACGGGCGGGTGTGGAGCGTCGCCGTGGACGCGGCGCGCTCCTCCGTCGTGGCCGGGTCGCGGCGCGAGGTGGCGCGCGTGGAGAGGGGCATCCCCGTCTCGCTCCGGCTCGGACCGGAGGGCGACCTCTACATCGCCGTGCTGCCCGGCCGCGTCGCGAAGCTCGCGCCCGCGGCGCAGGCCCTCGGGGCGAGGCGGTGACGGCGCGCGCGATCGCCGCGTCCGTGGCGCTCGCGCTGGGCGCGGCGGCGGCGGGACAGGAGCACGGCCCCGCGCACCCGCCCGAGCCACCCCCCGACGACCTGCCGCCGCCGCCGCGCGGGCCGCCGCTGCCGCCGCCGGAATGGCCGAGGCCGCCGCCCCCGCCACCCGACGCGGTCGCCCGTGACGAGGCGCGCGAGGCCTCCGGCACGTCGTGGCAGCCGCTCTCGACGCCGTCGTGGGGCGCCCACCTGCCGCTCGGCCCCGTGGCGCTGGCGCTCCACGGGAACGCGTTCCTCGCCTACACCGACCAGGACACGCCGCGCGGCGCGAGGCGCCTCTTCTCGACGAGCTGGGTCATGGGGATGGGGCGCCTGCCCGTCGGCGCAGGCTCCGTCTCGGCGCGCGCGATGCTGTCGGCGGAGCCATTCACGGTGCGTGACGGTAGCTATCCCGAGCTGCTCCAGACCGGCGAGACGTGGCGCGGACAGCCGCTCCACGACCGGCAGCACCCGCATGACCTCGTGATGGAGCTCGCGCTCGCGGCGCGCGCGCCGCTCGGCGACGCGCTGGGCGTCGAGCTCTACGGCGCGCCGGTGGGCGAGCCCGCGCTCGGGCCGGTCGCGTTCCCGCACCGCGCCTCCGCGCTGCACGATCCCGTCGCGCCGCTCGCGCACCACTGGCTCGACTCGACCCACATCTCGTACGGCGTCCTCACCGCCGCGCTCCTCCTGCGCGACGCGAAGGTGGAGGGCTCCTGGTTCAACGGGCGCGAGCCGGACGAGGATCGCAAGGACCTCGACGCGGTCCGCCTCGACTCGTGGGCGGCGCGCCTCTCGATGGCGCCGCACCCCGACCTCGTCCTCCAGGCCTCGTACGGGCGGCTCGCGAGCCCCGAGCGGCTCGAGCCGAGCGTCTCCATCCACCGCGTGACCGCCTCGGCTCAGTGGAACGAGCGCATCGGCCGCGCCGGCAACAGCGCGCTCACGCTCGCCTGGGGGCGGAACCTCGAGGGCGGGCGCGCGGAGGACGCGCTCCTCGCCGAGGGCACCTGGGATCGCGACGGTCACAACGCGATCTTCGGGAGGGTGGAGTGGGTCGTGAAGAGCGCGCGGGAGCTCGTGGTCTCGGGCGCCGATCCGGCCGCGCGCTACGGCGTGCTCGGCGCCGTCGCCGGCTTCTCGCATGCGTTCGGGCCGCTGTTCGGCCTCTCGCCCGCCCTCGGCGTCCGCTTCAGCGTGCACCAGCTCCCGAACGCGCTGCGCCCCGCGTACGGCGACGAGACGCCTGCGGGCGTCGTCGTCTTCGCGCAGCTCCTGCCCGCGATGGCGCTCGGGCCGGCGGGCCACGGTGGCCACGCGGCGCACCACGAATGAAGAGGGCCGCCCCGGGGGCGGCCCTCCTGCGGCGTCGGCTTCGGCTCGCGCTTCAGCCCTCCCAGCGGTCGTGGCCGCGCCCCCTCGCGAGCGCCGCCCAGCGCCGGTCGAGCTCGGCGCGGCGCGACGCGTACCAGGCCTCGAAGCGGTCGCGGCGCCAGGGCGCGCCGCCGCTCCACGTCGCGTAGAAGTGGTCGCGGGCAGCCTCGAGGCGCGTGTACTCGCGGCGGAGCTCCATCACGCGCGGGCCGCCGCGCCAGTGCGCCGGGTAGAACGGGCTCGCGACCACGGGCGCCGGCGCGGGCGCTGGGGCCGTGTAGACGGGCGCCTCGCGGTAGGGCGCGGGCGGCGGCGCCGGGAAGGCGTGGCGATCGCCGTCGCGGTCGAAGCCGCGGTCGTGGTCGGCGCGGGCGGGCAGCGCGACGAGCGCGAGCGCGAGGCCGGTGGCGAAGGTGAGGGCGGTGCGGGTCGTGCGGCTCATGGGTTCCTCCGTTGCTTGTTTCGAGGGAGGGACGGAGGAACGCGGGGGCGTATTCAGTGCCGGAGGAGGCGTGTCATGGCCGTGCTCGGTTGCGCTGGTCCCGTGAACGAGCCCGCGCCCGTGCCCGCGCCCGGCTTCTTTCGGGCTCGGACTCGGGCTCGGACTCGGGCTCGGACTCGGGCTCGGGGCTCACTCCAACTGGGCAGCGCCATCAGAGGGCCCGCGCGGGGTCGCGCGGGAGCGCGTCGATCTTGCCGGCCAGGATGAAGTCGTTCTCGGAGAGCCCGCCGATCGAGTGCGTCCACGTGCTCACGTCGAGCTGGTTCCAGTCGTGGACGGTGAAGTCGGGGTGGTGCCCCTCCGCCTCCGCGAGATCGGCGATCGCGTTCACGAACCGCATCACGCCGCCGAAGTCCTTGAATTTGAGCGCCCGGTGCAGCCGCTCGTCCCGGAGCTCCCACCCGTCGAGCGTCCCGAGGAGCTCGTTCGCGCGTGCGGTCTCCATCTTCGGGGTGCCGCGCTCGCACGGGGCGCACTTCTTCTTCGTCCAGTCCATGCCGCTTCGCTAACGCGTCCCGGCCGCGCGCGCTATAACGCGCGCATGGACCGCCTCTTCCTCGCGCTCGGCGCCCTCTCCGCGCTCGTCTCGGTGGCGGCGGGCGCGTTCGGCGCGCACGCGCTGCGCGCGCGGCTCGCGCCGGAGCTCCTGGTCGTGTTCGAGACGGGCGCGCGGTACCAGATGTACCACGCGCTCGGCCTCGTCGCGGTGGCGTGGAGCGCGTCGCGCTGGCCCGGGGCGGCCACGACCGCGGCGGGCTGGCTCCTCGTCGCGGGGACGCTGCTCTTCTCCGGGAGCCTCTACGCGCTCGCGCTCTCCGGCGTGCGCGCGCTCGGGGCGGTCACGCCCTTCGGCGGGCTCGCCTTCCTCGCGGGCTGGCTCTGCCTGGCCTGGGCGGCGCTCCGCGGCTGAGGCTCGACGCGAGCCGGGCGGCGATCGGAGCGCCGGCGCGGAGGCGCCCGCACGAGATCCGCTCGGCAGGGCGGAGGCGTGGCCCACGTCCAAGCGACATGGGCCGACAGCGGGTCTTGTGGCAGAGTCGCCGCGATGGCCAAGGGTCGCCGCGACCGGTTCCCGCCGCAGATCAAGTACCTCGCCTGGAACGAGGCCTGCGAGCGCTTCTCGTACTACGGGATGACCTCGGTCCTCACCATCTACATGGTGCAGAAGCTCTTCCTCCAGGAGAGCGACGCCGAGTCGAAGTACCACCTGTTCGTCTTCGCCGTGTACGTGACGCCGCTCCTCGGGGCGTGGATCGCCGACCGCTTCCTCGGCCGCTTCCGCGTCATCTTCTGGCTGTCGTTCGGGTACGTGCTCGGCCACGCCACCATCGCCGCGTTCGAGAGCCGCGAGGGGCTCTACGCGGGGCTCGCGCTCATCGCGCTCGGCGCCGGAGGCATCAAGCCGTGCGCGGCCGCGTACGTGGGGGACCAGTTCAAGAGCGAGAGCCGGCACCTGCTCAAGAAGGTCTACGACCTCTACTACTGGATGATCAACCTCGGCTCGACGGCGGCGACGATCCTCATCCCGATCCTGCTCGACCGCGTGGGGCCGCGGGTGGCCTTCGCCGTCCCCGGCGTCCTCATGGCGGGCGCGCTCGTCATCTTCTGGCTCGGCCGCAAGCAGTACGTCTCCATCCCGCCCACCGGGCCGAACCCGCACGGCTTCTTCCGCGTGGTGTCGTTCGCGCTCTCGCGCCTGGGCACCGGCAGGCCCGGGCAGGGGTGGCTCGACGTGGCGCGCGACCGCTTCCCGCACGACGCGGTGGAGGGCGCGCGCGCCGTCTTCCGCATCATCGGCGTGTTCGCGCCCATCGCGGCGTTCTGGGCGCTCTTCTTCCAGTACGGGTCGTCCTGGGTGCTGCAGGCGGAGCGGATGGACCGGCGCGTGCTCGGGTTCGCGGTGCTGTCGT
Organism: Anaeromyxobacteraceae bacterium; assembly: GCA_036395165.1. Classification (GTDB taxonomy): domain Bacteria; phylum Myxococcota; class Myxococcia; order Myxococcales; family Anaeromyxobacteraceae; genus Anaeromyxobacter_A. Next base: position 4,309 of record DASWDS010000577.1, read on the forward strand.
CGCAGGTGTCGACGCTCAACGCGCTCTTCGTGCTCGTGCTCATCGTCCTCTTCGCCGGCCTCGTCTACCCGGCGCTGGAGCGGAGGGGCGTGCGCGTGACGGCGCTCCGCAAGATGACGGTCGGCATGTACGTGACCGTGCTCTCGTTCCTGTGCGCCGCGGCGATCCAGCTCGCGCTCGACGCAGGCGGGAAGCCCAACGTCGCCTGGCAGACGTTCCAGTACCTGTTCCTGTCGGCGGGCGAGGTGCTCGTCTCCGTGACCGCGCTCGAGTTCGCCTACACGCAGGCGCCGCGCTCGATGAAGAGCGCCATCATGAGCCTGTGGTACCTCACCATCGCCGCCGGGAGCCTCCTCACGGCCTGGGTGGCGAGCCTGAACCGGTTCCACGGCTCCGCCTACTTCTTCTTCTTCGCCGCGCTCATGCTCGCCGCGGCGCTCCTCTTCCACGCCGTCGCGCGCCGCTACAGGCCCGTCGAGTACACGGCCGGCATCGCGGAGGGTGCCGCCGAGACGGCGTGATCGCCGGAGGTCCCATGGCCGCCGAAGCCGACCGCTACCCGCCGCAGACCAGGTTCATCGTCTGGAACGAGGCGTGCGAGCGCTTCTCGTTCTACGGGATGCGGTCGATCCTGACCGTCTACATGGCGCAGTGGCTGCTCCTCGCCGAGCACGAGGCCGAGGCGAACTACCACCTGTTCGTGATGGCCTGCTACCTGACCCCGCTCGTGGGCGGGTGGCTCGCCGATCGGCTGTGGGGCCGCTACCGCGTCATCCTGTGGCTCTCGCTCGGCTACGTCCTCGGCCACGCCACCATCGCCGCCTTCGAGACGCGCTGGGGTCTCGCCGCGGGGCTCCTCCTCATCGCGCTCGGCTCGGGCGGCATCAAGCCCTGCGTCTCGGCCTACGTCGGCGACCAGTTCCGGCCGGAGCAGAAGAAGCTCGTGGAGCGCGTCTACGCGCTCTTCTACTGGATGATCAACCTCGGGTCGTTCAGCTCGACCCTGCTCATCCCGGTGCTGCTCGCCCGCTACGGGCCACGCGTCGCCTTCGCCATTCCCGGCGTCCTCATGGCGATCGCGCTGGTGGTGTTCCTGGCCGGCCGCCGGCTGTACGTGAACGTGGCGCCCACCGGCCCCAACCCGCACGCGTTCGTGAAGGTGGTGGCCCGGGCGCTGGCGCGGCGCAGGTCGGCGCCCGCGGGCGGGCACTGGCTCGACGCGGCCCGCGACCGGCATCCCGCGCCGGCGGTGGAGGGCGCCAAGGCGGTCTTCGGCATCATGGGCGTCTTCGCCGCCGTGACCGCCTTCTGGGCGCTCTTCGACCAGCACGGCTCGTCCTGGGTGCTGCAGGCGCGCCGCATGGATCTCCACGTCCTCGGCCACACGTACCAGGCGTCGCAGCTCTCGGCGCTGAACCCGATCATGGTGCTGCTCATCATCCCGCTCTTCCAGCGCGGGCTCTTCCCGGCGCTGGAGCGGAGCGGCGTCACGCTGACGCCGCTGCGCAAGATGACGGCCGGGATGTTCGTCACGGTGCTCTCCTTCGCCGCCGCGGCCGTGGTGGAGATCGCGATCGAGCGCGGCCTCGCCCCGAACGGCCTCTGGCAGATCCCGCAGTACGTCTTCCTCACGGTGGGCGAGGTGCTCGTCTCGGTGACGGGCCTCGAGTTCAGCTACACGCAGGCGCCGCGCTCGATGAAGAGCACCATCATGAGCATCTGGTTTCTCACCATCGCGGCAGGGAACCTCCTCACGGCGTGGGTGTCCCAGGTCAACCGCTTCCACGGCCCGGCGTACTTCTGGTTCTTCACCGCGCTCATGGGGATGGGCGCGATCGCCTTCCTCTTCGTGGCGCGCCGCTACAAGCCGGCGCCGCCCGAGGTGGTGGAGCCCGCGGCGGCGGCGTGAGCTGCGGGCTGTGGGTCAGCGGCGCTCGTCCCACGCAGCCGGCCGCCGCCCCTCGATGAGCACGTCGGGATCGACGTCCGCGCCGTTCGGCCAGACGATCGTCCCGAGCTCGTCGTCGACGCGGACGGCCCGGAAGACCGATGGGTCTCGACGCAGCGGCTCGAACACCGGCCCGCGCAGATACGGGTCCAGGTCCACGACGCGCATGCTCCCGTCCGTGAGCGTGAGCTCGACGGTGAAGCCCTCCAGCGGGCGGACGGAGCGGATGCGGACCATGCGCAGCTCCTAGTCGAGCGGAGGGATCGGTGCGAGCGGAAGTCCCTTCGAGGCCGCGTCCCAATCCACGAGGAGCTCGTGGTGGTGCAGGTTGGTCCACTCGATCACCATCGCGAGCGCCCGTCGTGGGAGCCGACCCCGAAGCACCGCCGCCGTGTCGATCTCGATGAGCGCTTCGTGCTCGCCGTACCGGGCATGGAAGTGAGGAGGACTGTGGTCGTCGTAGTCCATCGCGATCACGATCCCGAAGAACACGCTGATCC
>DASWDS010000578.1:0-9655 GCA_036395165.1 Anaeromyxobacteraceae bacterium
CTGACGAACGTTCCACGTGGAACAGGCCGCAGCGCCGGGGCCGCCGCACGTCGCCTCCGTGGCGGCGCGGGTGGAGGGCGCGGCCGCTGCGGCACGCGGAGGTCTCCGAGGCGACGGTCTGCCCCAGCGAAGGAGGCCGTCCGGAGGCGGGTCGGGGAGCGAGCGAGCTTCGCCCGCGAGCCTCCAGCCGGGCGCCGCAGCCAGGGGTCCGAACGCGGCGCGAGACGAGCGGCCGCAGGCGCCGGTGGCGCGGAGCGCATCGCGGACGACCGTTCCACGTGGAACACCGCCGGCTCGGTCGCGGTTCAAGGTTCCACGTTCCACGTGGAACACCGCCGCGGCGTGTCAGAGCGATCCGGCACACTCCCTTCCGTCGCGACAGCCCGAGGAGCGTCCGTGAACGTCGACCGAAGCATCGACCGAAGCATCAAGGATCTGCCCGCCACCGGGAAGGTCGCGCGCTTGCGCAGGACCGCCGCGCGCGGTAAGCCGGCGCACGCCGAGGAGAACATGCCGCGGATCATCACCATCGCGAACCAGAAGGGCGGCGTCGGCAAGACGACCACCGCCGTGAACCTCGCCGCCTCCCTCGCGGCGGCCGAGCGGCGGACGCTGCTCATCGACGTCGATCCCCAGGGCAACGCCGGCTCCGGCCTCGGCATCCCGCGCGACCAGGTGGACGGCAGCGTCTACGAGGTGCTCCTCGACGGACGCCCCCTCGCCGAGGTGGTGCGCCGCACCGAGCTCAAGTTCCTCGACCTCGCGCCGGCGAGCCGCCACCTCGTCGGCGCCGAGCTCGAGCTCGCCGGGGAGCAGGGGCGGGAGTCCCGGCTCGCGCAGGCGGTCGCGGGGATCGCGGGCGACTACGAGTACATCCTCATCGACTGCCCGCCGTCGCTGGGCCTCCTCACCCTCAACGGGCTCGTCGCCGCGCAGGGCGTCATCATCCCCATCCAGTGCGAGTACTTCGCGCTGGAGGGCCTCGCCGACGTCCTGCGGACGATCGACCTCGTGAAGGGGAGCGCCAACCCCGGTCTCCAGGTGGACGGCATCGTCCTCACCATGCACGCCCCGAACAACCTCGCGACGCAGGTGGAGGACGAGATCCGCAAGCACTTCAAGAAGGAGGTCTTCAAGACCGTCATCCCGCGGAACGTCCGCCTCTCCGAGTGCCCCTCCCACGGCAAGCCCATCCTCCTCTACGACGTCGCGTCGAAGGGGTGCCAGAGCTACCTCGAGCTCGCGCGCGAGGTCGTCCGCCGCGTGGACCGCATCGGGAGGGCCGCCTAGTGCCGCGCGCCACAGCTCACGAGCCGGTGCCGCCGAGCAGGGGGATGAAGAGCTGGTTCACGACCTTCCGGAGCAGCACGAGATGAGCCTCGCCGACAAGCGTCGCCCCGCGCTCGGCCGCGGGATGGCGGCCCTGCTCTCGAACGCGCCGGCGCCGGCGCCCGCGGCCGCCCTCGCCGCCGGCCGCGCCTTCCTCTCGCTTCCCATCGAGGCCGTCGAGCGGAGCCCCGAGCAGCCGCGAAAGCGGTTCGACGAGGCGCGGCTCGAGGAGCTGGCGAGCTCCATCCGCGAGCACGGCATCGTCGAGCCGATCCTCGTCCGCCGGCATGGGCAGCGCTACCGCATCGTCGCGGGCGAGCGACGCTGGCGCGCCGCGCAGCGGGCCGGCCTGAAGGAGGTCCCGGCCCTCGTTCGCGAGGCGAGCGACGCGCAGGCCTTCGAGCTCGCGCTCGTCGAGAACATCCAGCGCGCCGACCTCAACGCGATCGAGGAGGCGGAGGCGTACCAAGTCCTCGTGGATGAGCACGGCCTCACCCAGGAGCAGGTCGCCGAGCGCGTCGGGAAGGAGCGCTCCACCGTCGCGAACGCGCTGCGCCTCCTGAAGCTCCCGGAGGACGTCCGGGACGCGGTGCGCGAGGGGCGGCTCGAGATGGGCCACGCCCGGGCGCTCCTCGGCCTCGACGGCGTCGAGGCGATCCGGCGTGCGGCTGCCCGGGTGCTTCGCGAGAAGCTCTCCGTGAGGGCGACCGAGGCCCTCGTCCGCGAGATCGCGGGTGGATCCAGCCCCAAGAAGCCGGCTGCCGTCAAGGACGGCGACGGCGACTCTCCGGCAATCCGGGCCCTGGTCAACAGGCTTCAGCGCCGTCTGGGTTGCCGCTGTCGGGTGGTCCCCAAGACCGAGGTGGCAGGCCGCCTGGAGCTCGAATACACCTCGCTCGAAGAGCTCGACGGAATACTCGGCAAAATCGGGGCGTAGTAAAAGGTCCGTGCCGCCAGGCCCTCACTCTCGGGGGCAGCGGCTAGCCGTAAACCCGAAAGAGGCGACCTTTGCCGTTCTGGAACAAGCCTCGGGAGGAGGGGACCTCGCCCCCGGCCGGCAGCGCCGGCCGGACCGACGCCGATCCTTCTCCCACTCATCGTGAGGAGCCGCAGCCCATGGCCATGCTGAAGCGTGACGAACTCCCCAACACCCCCGCCGCCTCGAGCGATCTCAACGCCCTGCTGGGGCGAGGCTCCGAGTTCGAGGGCAAGCTCACCTTCGAAGGCACAGTCCGCATCGACGGCAAGTTCACCGGCAGCATCGTCACGAGCGACGTGCTCGTCGTCGGAGAGGGCGCCAAGATCTCGGCCGAGATCACCTGCGGGACGATCATCGTCCACGGCGAGGTGAACGGGAACATTCGCGCGAAGAACGCGGTCGAGCTGCACCACCCGGCGAAGTACCGTGGCAACGTGGAGACGCCGTCCCTCATGGTCGAGAAGGGCGTCATCTTCGAGGGCCAGAGCAAGATGGAGAACCTCTCGCTCGAGAAGGGCTCGTCGTCGAAGAGCGCGAGCCCGCCGGCGCCGACCCCCATCGCCGCCGTGAAGAGCTAGAGCGGTATTCACTATTCGTCGCACGGACGTTCCGTGCGAGCGCGCGAACATGGAAAGGGGCTCCGCGGGTCGCCGCGGGGCCCCTCCTGTTCCACTCCTCCGGCGCCGAGCGCCGTGGGGATCAGCTCACCTTCACCTGGATCGACTTCGGCTTCGCCTCCGGCTTCTTCGGGAGCTGCACCGTCAGGACGCCGTTCTTCGACTCGGCCTTGATCTTGTCCGCGTCGATCGTCCCGGGGAGCGAGAAGGACCGGGTGAACGTGCCGTACGACAGCTCGACCCGGTGGTAGTTGTCCCGCTTGTCCTCCTGCTCGAGCCTGCGCTCGCCGCGGAGCGTCAGGACGCCGTTCTCGAACCGGATGTCGACGTCCTTGGGCTCGACGCCGGCCAGCTCGAAGCGGAGCGAGACCGCCTCCTCGTCCTCGTAGATGTCCGCCTTCGGCGTCCAGCCGACCGACTCGCCGGCCGCCCTCCCGATCAGCCGATCATCGAACAGCCTCGCCATCTCATCCTGCACCCTCTGGATGTCCCGGAAGGGGTCCCACCGTGTCATCATCGCCATGATCTGCCTCCTGTTTTTGAAGCCCGGCGTTCGGTCACGGCGAACGTAAGGCGAGGGGGAGGGGTGTCAAACGGAGCCCCCGTCGGGAGCCGCGCGCTAAGGCCTCATAGCGCAAGGGGAATGAAGCCCATACCCCTTGACCTACATGAGGCGCCGTGCTACTTGGGCCGCCCCTTATGATCGTCGGATCTATCGCGCGCCGGTACGCGAAGGCCCTTTTCGACCTGGCGGTCGAGCAGGGCAAGCTCGAAGCATGGTCGGAGAGCCTTCTCTCCCTCAAGCAGGCCGTCGAGTCCTCGGACGAGCTGCGCGACGTCCTCGTGAATCCCATCTACGCGAAGGAGCAGCGTCGCGCGATCGCGGGCAAGCTCGTCGCGGCGCTCCGGCTGGACGCCGACCCGGCGAACCTGCTCTACCTCCTCGGCGACCGGAACCGGCTCGTCTACCTCGGGGCCATCGCGGACCGTTTCCGCGAGCTCGCCGACGCAAAGCTCGGGCTGCTCCGGGCGCAGGTCACCTCGGCGGTGCCGCTCGACGGCGCCGCCGCGCAGAGCATCGCCGACAAGCTCGCCCGCGCCACGGGGTCCAAGGTCATCCTGAACCGCGCGGTCGACGAGGGGCTCCTCGGCGGCGTCGTCGCGGAGGTGGGCAACCTCACCTACGACGGCTCGGTCCGGACGCAGCTCGAGGACCTCCGCAAGACCTTGAAGCAGTAGTCCACGCCTTTCTCGCCCCGCCAAAGCACCGGAGACCGAAAGAAATGGAAATTCGCGCCGACGAGATCAGCCGCATCATCCGCGAGCAGATCAAGGACTACGGGAAGAAGGTCGAGGTCAGCGAGACCGGGACCGTGCTGTCGCAGGCCGACGGCGTCGCCCGCATCTACGGCCTCTCGGGCGCCGCCGCGGGCGAGCTGCTCGAGTTCCCGCACGGCATCCGCGGCCTCGTGCTGAACCTCGAGGAGGACAACGTCGGCGCCGCGATCATGGGGCACTACGAGGTCATCCGCGAGGGCGACCCCGTGAAGCGCACCGGGCTCATCGCCGAGGTGCCGGTGGGCGAGGAGCTCCTCGGGCGCGTGGTGGACGGCCTCGGCCGGCCCATCGACGGCCGCGGGCCCATCGCCTCCACGCAGAACCGCAAGATCGAGATCAAGGCCCCCGGCATCGTGAAGCGCAAGTCGGTGCACGAGCCGATGCAGACCGGGCTCAAGGCGATCGACGCGCTCGTGCCGATCGGCCGCGGCCAGCGCGAGCTCATCCTGGGCGACCGTCAGACCGGCAAGACCGCCGTCGCGATCGACACCATCCTCAACAACAAGGGCAACAACCTCTTCTGCGTCTACGTCGCCATCGGCCAGAAGCAGTCGACCGTCGCCCGCGTGGTCGACAGGCTCCGCCAGTCGGGCGCGATGGACTACACGATCGTGGTCGCGGCGAACGCCTCCGACCCGGCGCCGCTGCAGTACCTCGCGCCGTACACCGGCGTGACCATGGGCGAGTTCTTCCGCGACTCGGGGCGTCACGCGCTCATCGTGTACGACGACCTCTCGAAGCACGCCGTCGCGTATCGCCAGCTCTCGCTCCTCCTCCGCCGCCCGCCGGGCCGCGAGGCGTACCCGGGCGACGTCTTCTACCTCCACAGCCGCCTGCTCGAGCGCGCCGCCAAGCTCTCCGACAAGGAGGGCGGTGGGTCGCTCACCGCGCTCCCCATCATCGAGACCCAGGCCGGCGACGTCTCGGCGTACATCCCGACGAACGTCATCTCCATCACCGACGGCCAGATCTTCCTCGAGACGGACCTCTTCAACTCCGGCGTCCGCCCGGCCATCAACGTCGGCATCTCGGTGTCGCGCGTCGGCGGCTCGGCGCAGATCAAGGCCATGAAGCAGGTGGCGGGCTCGCTCAAGCTCGAGCTCGCGCAGTACCGCGAGCTGGCCGCCTTCGCCCAGTTCGGCTCCGACCTCGACAAGGCCACCCAGGAGACGCTCGCCCGCGGCGAGCGCTTGGTCGAGGTGCTGAAGCAGGGGCAGTACCAGCCGATGACGGTCGAGAAGCAGGTCATCCAGATCTACACGGCGACGACCAAGGACGAGAGCGGGACCGGCTGGATCCGCAACGTCCCGGTGGAGCAGGTCAGCCGCTACATGAAGGAGCTCATGGAGTTCCTCGACGGGCGCCACCCCGACATCGCCAGGTCGATCGCGGAGAAGAAGGCGCTCGACGACGGGATCAAGGCCGCCCTCGACAAGACGCTCGCCGAGTTCCGCGGCATCTTCAAGGTCGAAGGCTAAGGCCAAGGAGCCGAGGACCCCGTGCCCTCCCTGCGCGACATCAGGACCCGGATCGGGTCCGTCAAGAACACGCGGCAGATCACGAAGGCCATGAAGATGGTCTCGGCGGCGAAGCTGCGCCGGGCCCAGGAGGCCGTCACCCGGGCGCGTCCGTACGCGACGCTGCTCGAGCAGGCGCTCCAGCGCATCGCGACGCGCGCCGCCGCCGAGGGGAAGATCTCGCACCCGCTCCTCGGGGCCCGCCCGGTGAGGGCGGCCGAGCTCGTGCTCCTCACCAGCGACCGCGGGCTCGCCGGCGCCTTCAACTCGAACGTCGTCCGGCGGGCGCAACGCTTCCTCACCGAGACGAGCGAGCAGTACGAGAGCGTCGACGTCTCGATCCTGGGCCGCAAGGCGCGCGACTTCTTCCGCGCCCGCAAGATGCCCGTCCGCAAGGACTTCGGCGGCGTGCACCAGCTCGCGAGCTACGAGAAGGCGTCCGGCCTCGCGGCGGAGCTCTCGCAGCGCTTCCTCGCGGGCGACGTGGACGCGGTCTTCCTCTGCTACAACGAGTTCAAGAGCGCCATCGCGCAGAACATCGTGGTGAAGCAGCTCCTCCCCATCGTCACGGTGGAGCAGGGCGGCGCGCCGGTCGGCTTCGACTTCCTGTACGAGCCGAGCCGGGAGAAGCTCCTCGAGGAGCTCGTGCCGAAGCACCTCGCCATCCAGGTGTGGCGCGCGCTGCTCGACTCCGCGGCGAGCGAGCACGGCGCCCGCATGACCGCGATGGAGTCTGCGACCAAGAACGCCGAGGAGATGATCGCGGCGCTCACCCTCCAGTACAACCGCGCGCGCCAAGCCTACGTCACGAAGGAGCTCATGGAGATCGTGAGCGGCGCCGAGGCGCTCAAGTAGCCTTTCCGGGAGAACACGAGAACATGGCCACCGAGATTCACCTCCAGAGCGGCAGCATCACGCAGGTCATCGGCCCCGTCGTGGACGTGGAGTTCCCGCCGGGCGGGCTGCCGGAGATCTACACCGCGCTCCAGGTCACGAACCCCGCCATCGACGAGCGGCAGGACAACCTCGTGGTCGAGGTGGCGCAGCACCTGGGCGAGAACACCGCTCGCTGCATCGCCATGGACTCGACGGAGGGCCTCGTCCGCGGCATGGCGGTCAAGAACACCGGCGCGCCCATCACCATGCCGGTCGGCGCCTCGGTGCTCGGCCGCATCCTCAACGTGGTCGGCGAGCCGGTGGACGAGCGCGGCCCGGTGAACGCGGCGAAGCGCCTCCCCATCCACCGCGCCCCGCCGACCCTCGTCGACCAGAACGTGAAGGTCGAGGCGTTCGAGACCGGCATCAAGGTCATCGACCTCCTCGCGCCCTACCTGCGCGGCGGCAAGATCGGCCTCTTCGGCGGCGCTGGCGTGGGCAAGACCGTGCTCCTCATGGAGCTCGTGAACAACGTCGCCAAGGCGCGCGGCGGCTTCTCGGTGTTCGCCGGCGTGGGCGAGCGGACCCGCGAGGGCAACGACCTCTACCACGAGATGATCGAGTCGGGCGTCATCAACAAGGACGACCTCTCGAAGAGCCAGTGCGTGCTCGTGTACGGGCAGATGAACGAGCCGCCGGGCGCCCGCGCCCGCGTCGGCCTGTCCGCGCTCGCCATCGCCGAGTACTTCCGCGATGAAGAGAACCGCGACATGCTCCTCTTCATCGACAACATCTTCCGCTTCACGCAGGCGGGCTCCGAGGTGTCGGCCCTCCTCGGCCGCATCCCGTCCGCCGTCGGTTACCAGCCCACCCTCTCCACCGAGATGGGCGAGCTGCAGGAGCGCATCACCTCGACGAAGAACGGCGCCATCACCTCGGTGCAGGCCATCTACGTCCCCGCCGACGACCTGACCGACCCGGCGCCGGCGACCGCCTTCGCCCACCTCGACGCGACGACGGTGCTCAGCCGCAAGCTCACCGAGATCGGCATCTACCCCGCGGTGGACCCGCTCGACTCGACGAGCCGCATCCTCGACCCGCTCGTCGTCGGCCAGGACCACTACGACACCGCGCGCAGCGTGCAGGAGACGCTCCAGACGTACAAGGAGCTCCAGGACATCATCGCCATCCTCGGCATGGACGAGCTCTCCGAGCAGGACAAGCTGACGGTGTCTCGCGCCCGCAAGGTCCAGCGCTTCCTCTCCCAGCCGTTCCACGTCGCCGAGCAGTTCACCGGCAACCCCGGCAAGTACGTGAAGCTCGCCGACACGATCCGCGGCTTCAAGGAGATCGTCGCGGGCAAGCACGACAACCTGCCGGAGCAGGCCTTCTACATGGTCGGAACCATCGAGGAGGCGGTCGAGAAGGCGAAGAAGCTCGCCGCCGGGTAAGCCATGCCCCTGACCCTCGAGATCGTCACCCCCGAGAAGCGGGTCGCGCAGCTCACCTGCGACGAGGTGCGCGCGCCCGGTGCGCTCGGGGGGTTCGGGATCCGTCCCGGCCACGCGAGCTTCATGACCGCGCTCGAGCCGGGGCGGCTGACCGTGGTCGCCGGCGGCCGCGAGGAGCACTACGCCGTGGGCGGCGGGTTCCTCCAGGTGGACGGCGATCGCGTGATCGTGCTCGCGGACACGGCCGAGCCGCGCGACCAGATCGACGTCGAGGCGGCGAAGCGCGAGTTCGCGGAGGCGACCGAGCGGCTCCGGTCGCTCACCGAGCAGGACGCGAACCATGCGATCGAGTCCGCGCGCGTGCGCCGCGCGACCGCGCGACTCTCCGTCGCAGGGCGTTGACGGCCGCGAGGCGTGGCGGGGGCGAGCGCCCTGCGCTACGCTGTCCTCGCGCGACGCCTGCGCTGCGGCTGCGCACGGGAGCCATGCGCCGCGTCGCCCTCCTCACGCTCCTCACCTTCGGCTGCGCCACCGTGCGCGAGCCCGAGCGCGGGGCATTCGCGGCGCCGCCCGCCCGCATCGCCCTCGCCGAGCCCGAGCTCGAGCTGTGGATGGAGGGGACGCGCCCCGTGGACGCCGCCGAGTCGGCGCGCGCGCTCGAGCAGAGCCGGAACGCCCTCACCGAGGCGCTCGCCGGGCGCGGGCTCGACGCGAGCGAGCCCAGCCAGCTGCTCGTGGTGCGGGCGCGCGCCATCGCGCGAACGGACGAGCGCAGGAGCGCGCAGGTCTGGTCCGCCGTGGGGCTCGTCGCGGGGTTCGTGGTCGTCGCCCTGGTCGTCATCGCCCTCGCGCGCTCGAGGGCATCGCCGTCCACCTCGCACGCGTCGCACGCGGTCGCCTCGGCGCCGGCGGCGCGAGCGCCTTGGCGCGGCGTCCCGTTCGCCCCGCGGCCGTACCCGCCGCCTCCACCCATCGGAGTCGAGATCGGGTTCAACGTCATGGTGCCGGTGGGGCCGGCGCCGCCCTGGCCCGGCGCCGAGCCGAGCGAGTCGCGCCTGGCCTCGCGCGGCTGGTTCGACGGCGACGAGGTCGAGCTCACCGTGGAGCTCGCCGATCCCGGGACGGGCACGGTGAGCTGGCGCCGCACGGTGCGCGAGGGGGCCGATCCGCGCGATCCAGCGGCGCTCGCGGCGCTCCTCGATCGCGCGCTCGCGGACCAGCCGTTCGGAGCGCGCGCGGGGCCGCGCCCGCCTGCGCAGGATACCGCCAGCGGCCCGAAAAGCCTTGAAACTCCGGGGGGAAAGGGCTAAAAAGACCTTCCCCCGACGACTCGCTTTCGCTCCCCTCGAGGCCGCCCAGAACGATGCCCGACGAGACCCTTCCGCCCGCGCCGCCGCCCGAAGCGCCCGCCCTGCCGCCCTCCGGCGATGGACAGCGCGCCCAGGTCAACATCGAAGACGAGATGCGCAAGTCGTATCTCGACTACTCGATGTCCGTCATCATCGGTCGCGCGCTCCCCGACGTGCGCGACGGGCTGAAGCCCGTGCA
>DASWDS010000579.1:0-6751 GCA_036395165.1 Anaeromyxobacteraceae bacterium
CGCGCATGGACGCCGACGACCTCGCCCACCCGCGCCGCCTCGAGCGCCAGCTCGCCGCGCTCGCCGCGTCACCGCGGCTCTGGGCGGTCGGCTCGCAGGTACGCGCCTTCCCCCGCGGCGCCGTCCGCGACGGCATGCGCCGGTACGTGGCGTGGGTGAACGAGCTCACCACGCCCGAGCTCGCCCGCCGCGACCTGCTCGTCGAGGCGCCCCTGGTGCACCCCGCCGCGGCGATCCGGCGCGACGCGCTCGCGCGGCTGGGCGGCTGGCGCGACGGCCCGTTCCCGGAGGACTACGACCTGTGGCTCCGCCTGGCGGAGGCGGGCGGCGCGCTCGCGAACGTGCCCGAGCGGCTCCTCCTGTGGCGCGAGTCGGCCGGCCGCGCCACCCGGCGCGACCCGCGCTACGCGCTCGCGAACCACGTCGCGCTGAAGTGCGGGCACTTGCGTCGCACGGTGCTGGCCGGGCGAGACGAGGTGGCGCTGTGGGGCGCGGGCGACACGGGGAAGACCTTCGCCGACGCCCTCCTGCGGGAGGGGGTCCGGACGGCGATGTTCCTCGAGGTGGACGCGAAGAAGGTCGGCCGCACCGTCCGCGGAGCCCCGGTCCACGCCTACGCGGAGGCGGAGCGCGCCCGCGGGCTGCCGCTGCTCGTCGCGGTGGGCGCCCCCGGGGCGCGCCCGCTCATCCGCGCCGAGCTCGCGAAGCAGGGGTTCGTCGAGCAGCGCGACTTCTGGTGCGTGAGCTGAGCAAGGGCTACATTCGCGCGGTGCGCCGCCCCGTGCTGCTCGCCGCGCTGACCCTCCTCGCCTGCGCCCGCTCCCCGCAGGTGCCCGTGAGCCCCGCCGACGCGCCGCCCGAGCTGAAGCTGCCGCGCGACATCCAGCCGCTGCACTACGCGCTCGAGCTCGTCGTCGTGCCGGAGGGAGATGGCTTCCAGGGCCAGGTCGCGATCGACCTCGAGGTGCTGCGTGCCGTGCCGTCGTTCTGGCTCCACGTGCGCGATCTCACCATCCGCGAAGCGTCGATCGAGGTCGCGGGGCAGGCGAGGCCGGTCACGATCACCCCGGTCACGCCCGAGGGCGTCGCCCGCGCCACGCCCGACGTGGCCGTCCCGCCCGGCCGCGCCACCCTGCGCGTCGCCTTCGAGGGCGCCTGGAGCGCGCACCTGGAGGGCCTCTACCGCGTGCGCTCCGGCGGCGCGACCTACGCCTACACGCAGCTCGAGGTCATCGACGCGCGGCGCGTCTTTCCCTGCTTCGACGAGCCCGCCTTCAAGACGCCGTTCGACGTGACCCTGGACGTGCCGGAGGACGACGTGGCGGTCTCGAACGCGCCCGCCCTCGGCGACGAGGACCTCGGGAACGGGATGAAGCGCGTCCGCTTCGCGACCACCCCGCCCCTGCCCACGTACCTCGTCTTCGCCGCGGTGGGCCCCTTCGACGTGGTGGCCCCGCCGCCGCTGCCGCCGAACGAGGTGCGCGCACGCCCGCTCCAGCTCCGCGCGATCGTGCCGCGCGGGACCGCGCCGCGCTTCGCCTTCGCGCTCGACGCGACGCGCGAGCTCGTGCCGCTGCTCGAGCGGTGGTTCGGGATCCCGTTCCCGTACGAGAAGCTGGACCAGGTGATCTCGCCCGACTTCCCATGGGGCGGGATGGAGAACGCGGGCGCCATCCTGTACAGCGACGAGGACCTCGCCTTCGAGCCGGGGCGCTCGCCGGAGCAGAAGCGCGTCGCGGTGGGCGCGCTCCTCGCCCACGAGCTCGCGCACCAGTGGTTCGGCGACCTCGTGACGCTCGACTGGTGGGAGGACGTCTGGCTCAACGAGTCCTTCGCGACGTTCATGAGCTGGAAGATGGTGGAGCGCTGGCGGCCCGACGCGCACGAGGCCGAGGAGGTGGCCGCCCGCGTCGACGAGGTCATGCAGAAGGACGCGCTCGCGAACGCCCGGGCCATCCGGCAGCCGCTCAGGCGCATGGACGACGTCGAGAACCAGTTCGACCCGCTCTCGTACGCGAAGGGCGCGTCGGTGCTGCGCACCTTCGAGCGCTTCATGGGGGAGGAGCGGTTCCGCCAGGCGATCCACGCCTATCTGGAGGCGAACGCGCACGGCACCGGCACCACCGACGCCGTCCTCGCGGCCCTCTCCCGCGCGGCGGGGCGCGACCTCGCGCCGGCGTTCCACTCCTTCCTCGACCAGCCCGGGGCGCCGCTCGTCGACGTGCGTGCCGTGTGCGACGCCGCGGGTCCTCGCGTGGACGTGGAGGTCGGGCGCTACCGCCCCGTCGGCTCGCGCGCCGGACCGGGCCATGCGTTCGCCGTGCCCGTCTGCGTGAGGTACGAGGCCGCCGGCACGCTCGGCGAGGCGTGCACGCTCGTCGAGCGCGGCCACGGCACGCTGGTGCTGCCCGCCTGTCCACGCTGGGTCATGCCGGCCGCGGGCGGCACGGCCTATTACCGCTGGGCGCTCGGGCCGGCCGACCTGCCGCGCCTGCGCGACGCCGGGTTCGTGCACCTCGCCCCGGCCGAGCGCGTCTCGTACGCGCACGCGCTGCGCGCCGCGGCCGGGGCGGGCCGGCTGCCCTACGAGGACGCGCTCGCCGCGCTCGCGCCGCTCTCGCGCGACGGCGCGCGCCGCGTCGCCATCTCGCCCGCGCCCGCGCTCGACGAGGCGATCGACCACCTCCTCGCGGACGACGCCCGCGACCGCGCCCGCTCGCGCGCGGCCGACCTCTTCCGCCCTCGGCTGCGCGAGCTCGGGCTCGAGCCGAGCGTGGGCGAGCCGCTCGAGCGGCGCCGCCTGCGCGGCGACGTGGCCGAGTTCCTGGTGCAGGTCGCGCGCGATCCCGAGACGACGCGCGCGCTCGCCGCGCGCGGGGTGGCCTACGCCGGCCTCGCGGACGGCCATTTCCACCCGGAGGCGGTGAGCCCCGACCTGGCCGGGACGGCGCTCCAGGCAGCGGTGATCGAGGGCGACGCGGCGCTCTTCGACGCCCTCGAGAAGCGCCTGCACGCGACCGACGACGGCGAGCTGCGCGGGCGCATCCTCGCGGCGCTCGGCGCGGCGCGCGACCCCGTGCTGTCGGCGCGGGCGCTCGCGCTGGCGGGCGACCCGCGCCTGCGCGTGTACGAGCGCGGGAAGACCCTGCTCGCGCAGGCGTCCCATCGCGAGACGCGGGAGGCGGCCTGGAAGACGCTCCAGAGGCGCTGGGACGCCATCGCCGGCAGCATGGCGATCGGGCTCGCCGAGGATCTTCCCGCCGTCGCCGCCGGGCTGTGCGACCGGTCGCGCGTGCCGGTGGTGCAGCGGTTCCTCGCGCCGCGCGTCGAGAAGGTGCCGGGCGCGCGGCGGCGCCTCGACGAGGCGCTCGAGTCGATCGAGCTGTGTGCCGCGCTCAGGGACGCGCAGGGCGCGAGCGCGGCGAGGTGGTTCGCGCGCTGAAGGCTAATCGTGCCCGTGGCCATGTCCGTGGCCATGGCCGTGCTCTTCCCGGCGCTCCGCCTTCCGCTCGCGGCGCTCCGCCTTCTCATGCTCCTTCCAGTCGCGGCGCTCGGCCTTCGCCTCCGCCTTGCGCCAGTGCTTGTACTGCCCCGGCGGGAGGCGGACGAGCCCGGGCGGAACGCGGCGCGGCTGCACGAAGACGAACGCGGCGCGCGGCCCGCGGGCGCGGTACCAGCCCGCGTCGCGGCGGACCCAGTAGTACCCGCCGGTGAAGAAGACCTCCTCGTCGTAGTTCTCCACCACCTGGATCCCGGGCTGGATCGTGACGAGCGGGGGCGCGACGGGGAGCGCGACCTGGAAGCGCACGTCCACCTGCGCGCGGGCGGCGGCGGGGACGAGGGACACGACGAGCGCGGACAGCAGGATGAGCCGGTTCATGGCGCGCAGTGTAGCCGCGCCGCTGTCCCGTGAAAACGGTACGCGGATGTGGGTGACGGTGGGCGGCGCGTCAGGTCTTCACGGGGCGCTTCCGGCCGGCGAGCACGAGCTCCCAGCCGGTGAAGAGCAGGAGGAGCGTGAGGAGCACGAACGGCAGCAGCGACAGGAGGTCGGAGCTCGCGCCCGAGAAGAAGGGGTTGTGCGCGCTCGACCAGCGCGTGAGCACCGCGTCGATCGGGCCGAGCACGCCGGCCATGAAGGCGATCACGATTCCGGCGATGGCGCCGCCGGCGATGTAGCCCGACGCCATGAGGACCCCCGGGCTCCTGTCGCCCTCCGCCGTGATCTGGTCCTCGGTGAGCCCGCGCCCCTCGAAGGCGCGTCGCCGCCGGCCGTCCACGAGCGCGCGCACGAGCCCCCCGATGAAGATGGGGGAGGAGGACGACAGCGGCAGGTAGACGCCCACGGCGAAGGGGAGCGAGGAGATGCCGGACATCTCGAGCACGACCGCGATCATGACGCCGAAGAGCACGAGCCCCCAGGGCAGCCGGCGATCGAGGATCCCCTTGATGATGTAGGACATGAGCGTCGCCTTGGGCGCGTCGAACTTGCGCACCTCGCTCCCGTCGGCGCGCTTCGTGTAGACGCCGTTGATGCCCGGGTCCGCGAGCCACACCGCGCGGCCGGCGTCGTCCACGAGGTAGCGGCCCGCCGGTCCACCGGTGGTGTCGGTCTTGTGCCAGACGAGGAAGTCGCGCGTCTCGCCGACCGCGTCCGCCGGCGGGCGCTCGCGCGCGCCGGGCAAGGACGCGACGTCCACCCTCAGGCCCGCGGGCGCGACCTCGGCCGCCCGGACGTAGGTCGTCGCGGCCTCGTTGAGGCGCAGCAGGATGGGGCCGAGCATGAGCGCCGAGAGCAGCGCGCCGAAGAGGATCGCGAGCTGCTGCAGCCGCGGCGTGGCGCCGACCAGGTACCCCGTCTTGAGGTCCTGCGAGGTGGACCCGCCGTTCGACGCGGCGATGCACACGATGGCGCCCACCGAGAGCGCCGTCACGTAGTAGACCCCGCCCGTCCAGCCCACGACGAGGAAGACGAGGCAGGTGAGGAGCAGCGTCGCGACCGTCATGCCGGAGATGGGGTTCGACGACGACCCGATCTCGCCGGTGAGGCGGGACGAGACCGTGACGAAGAGGAAACCGAAGGCGACGATGAGCACCGCCCCGAGCAGGTTCATGTGGAGCGGACGCGCCGCGACGATGGCGACGATGAGCGCCGCGATGCCGCCGAGCACGACCTTCATCGAGAGGTCGTTCTCGGTGCGCAGGCGGCCCTCGACGGCGCGCGAGGAGCCCACGTCGTGCAGGCCGTCGCGGATGCTGCGCGCGATGATGGGGAACGAGCGCAGCAGGCTGATGATGCCGCCTGCCGCGACCGCGCCCGCGCCGATGTAGAGCACGTAGGCGCTGCGGATCTG
Organism: Anaeromyxobacteraceae bacterium; assembly: GCA_036395165.1. Lineage (GTDB taxonomy): Bacteria > Myxococcota > Myxococcia > Myxococcales > Anaeromyxobacteraceae > Anaeromyxobacter_A. Next base: position 5,355 of record DASWDS010000579.1, read on the forward strand.
GGAGGGGCCCATCTGGCTGATGGGGATGCCGCCCGGCGCGAGCGCGCCCGGGATCGCGTCGCCGAAGAACTTGATGAGCGGGATGAGCACGAGGTACGCGAGGACGCCGCCCGCGCACATGATGGCGGCGATCCGCGGGCCGATGATGTAGCCGACTCCGAGCAGCTCGGGCGAGATCTCCGCCGAGAGCGAGCCGGCCTGGAACGGCTTCCCGAACACCTTCTCCGGCACGTCCTTCCAGCCCTTCAGCGCCACCATCGCGGTCTTGTAGGCGAGCCCCACCCCGAAGCCGGTGAAGATGGTGCGCGCGGACAGCGTGCTGCCGCCGCGCTCCGCGTCCTCCGCGCGCGCGGCCGCCGAGGCCCCCGCGCGCGACTCCTCCGAGGCGCCCGCCTTGAGCACCTCCGCGCACGCGGTGCCCTCGGGGTACTTGAGCTTGCCGTGCTGGGCCACGATGAGCGCCCGGCGCAGGGGGATCATCATCAGGATGCCGAGGAGCCCCCCGAGGACGGCCACCAGCATCACCCGCGTGATCTCGAGGTCGAAGCCGAGGATCATGATGGCGGGCATGGTGACGCCCACGCCGAACGCGATCGACTCGCCCGCCGAGCCCGCCGTCTGGACGATGTTGTTCTCGAGGATGGTCGCGTCCTTCACGCCGAGCTTGGAGGCGAGGCGGAAGAGCGTGATCGAGATGACGGCGACCGGGATCGACGCGCTCACCGTCAGGCCGACCTTGAGGACGAGGTAGAGCGAGGAAGCGCCGAAGATCGCCCCGAGGACCGTGCCCAGGATGAGCGCACGGAGCGTGAATTCACGGAGCCGCGTCTCGGGCGCGATGTACGGCGTGAACGGCTTCTGTTCGCCCGCCTCCGCCCTCAGCGCCCGCTCGCTCGTCGCCATGAGATCCCCTTCTCTCGAAGATGACGAATCCGAGGCAGAAGAGCACGTTTGCCCGCCCTGGTCGATTCCTCGTCGGAGCCGATCTAGGGCGTTTCGCGCTCGCCCGCCGCGGCGGGCGCGAGGGCCCGCAGGACCATCAGGAAGTCCTCCGGGACGGGCGCCTCGAGCGCGAGGGGGGCGCCCGTGGCGGGGTGCGCGAGCTCGAGCCGCCGCGCGTGGAGCATCACGCGCGGCACGCTCGTCTCGAGGACCCGGCGCGGACCGCCGTAGCGCGGGTCGCCGAGGAGCGGCGCGCCGAGGTGGGCGAGGTGTGCGCGGATCTGGTGCGTCCGCCCGGTCTCCGGACGGCACTCGACGAGCGCCACGCCCGCGGCCCCGACGCGCAGGGTCGTGTACCGCGTCGCGGAGGCCTCACCGCCCTCCACGACCGTGCGGCGTCCGGGGCGCGACGGGTCGGGCCCGAGCGGAGCGTCGAGCCGGCCCTCGGCGGGGGT
>DASWDS010000580.1:0-10739 GCA_036395165.1 Anaeromyxobacteraceae bacterium
GCTCGCGAGCTTCTCGAGCACCGCGAGCGCCACGCCGGTGTGCGGGCACGCGTAGGCGCCGGCGCGGTCGGCGCGCGCCGCCGCGTCCGAGAGCTCCTGCTCCGACGCCTGCTCGACGATCCCGTCGAGCGCCTCCAGCGCGCGCAGCGCCCGCTTGGCGGACACCGGGGCGCCGATCTGGATGGCCGAGGCGAGCGTCGGCCGCGCCACCACGGGAGCGACCTTCAAGTCACGCGTCGGCTTCCCGCCGACCGCCGCCACCGCCTGGAAGAGCGGGTTCGCCTGCGCCGCCTGGGCCACGACCAGCCGTGGCAGGCGCGAGACGAGACCGAGCTCCTTCATCATGAGGAAGCCGCGCCCCACCGCGCCGGCGTTGCCGAGGTTGCCGCCCGGGATGATCACCCAGTCCGGCACCTCCCAGTCGAGCTGCTGGGCGAGCTCGACCGAGATCGTCTTCTGCCCCTCGATCCGGAGCGAGTTCATCGAGTTCGCGAGGTAGAGGCCCGGCGCGCGCGACAGCTCCTGGACCACCTTCATGCAGCCGTCGAAGTCGGTGTCGAGCTCGAGGACGAGGGCGCCGTTCGAGATGGGCTGGACGAGCTGCGCGATCGAGATCTTCCCGCGCGGCAGGAGGACCACGCTCGGGATCCCCGCCGCGGCGCAGTAGGCGGCGAGCGCCGCGGACGTGTCGCCCGTGGAGGCGCAGGCGACCGCGTCCACGCGGACGCCGCGCGCGCGCATCTCCTTCACCGCGGAGACGAGCACCGTCATCCCGAGGTCCTTGAAGGACCCGGTGTGCGTGACGCCGCACTCCTTCAGCCACACGTCGTCGAGCCCGATCTCGTGCGCATAGCGGTCGAGCCGGAGGAGCGGGCTCCCGCCCTCGTACATCGAGACGACGTTCTCGAGCGCGAGCTGCGGGTAGACCCACTCCTTCTTGCCCCACACGCCCGAGCCGAGCGGCCACGGCCCCTTGCGGAAGCGGGCGTCGAAGAGCGCCTTCCACTCCCCCGCGGAGCGCTCGGCGAGGGCCGCCATGTCGTGGTCCACCTCGAGCAGCCCCTGGCAGCGGGGACATCGATACACCGCCTCCGTCAGCTCCGCCCGGAAGTCGCACCCCTCGGCGCAGCGGAAGCTGGCGCGGAACCGCTCGTCGCTCATGCCCGATCCACCACCGGCCGCGGGATGGGCGTGTGCGGCGGTCGCGGCTCGCTCGCGGCCTTCGCGAGGAAGGCGGCAATGCGCTCGGCGGCGAGCTGGATGCGCGGCTCGTCCTCGATGAGCGCGATGCGGACGTACCCCTCGCCGGCCGGGCCGAAGCCGATGCCCGGCGCCACCGAGACGCCCGCCTCCTCGATGAGGCGGCGCGTGAACTCGAGCGAGCCGAGGTGACGCAGCGGCTCCGGGATGGGCGCCCAGGCGAACATGCTCGCGGCGGGCGACGGCACCTGCCAGCCGGCCGCGCCGAGATGGCGCACCAGCGCGTCGCGGCGGCGGCGGTACTTCTCGCAGACCTGGACCGGGAAGTCGTCGCACTCGTTCAAGGCGACGGTGGCGGCGACCTGCACGGCGCCGAACAGGCCGTAGTCGAGGTAGCTCTTCACGCGCGCGAGCGCCGCGATGAGCGCGTGGTTGCCGGCCGCGATGCCCACGCGCCAGCCCGCCATGTTGTAGCTCTTCGAGAGCGACATGAACTCGAGCGTCCGCTCGCGCGCCCCTGGCACCTGCAGCATCGACGGCGCCTCCCCCTCGAACACGATGTCGCAGTAGGCGAGGTCGGAGACGATGAAGAGGTCGCGCGCCTCGGCGAACTTCACGATCTTGTGGAAGAGCTCGGGCGTCGCGACGGCCGTGGACGGGTTCCCGGGGAAGTTCACCACGATCCCGCGGGGCCGCCGCTCCGACTTCTCGGTCGCGGTGACGAGCGACTCCATGAAGTCGACCCCGGGGCCGACCGCCACCGGGATGGTCTCCCCACCCGCGAGCATCGCGCCGAACGCGTGAATGGGATAGGTGGGCGCGGGCGCCAGCACCGCGTCGCCCTCCTGCAGCATCGCCACCATCGCGTGGCCGATGCCCTCCTTCGAGCCGATGGTGATGACGACCTCGCGCTCCGGGTCGAGCTCGACGCCGAGGCGGCGCTTGAACCGCGCCGCTGCTGCCTCGCGCAGCTGCGGGATGCCTCGTGGGTTCATGTAGCGGTGGTATTTCGTCTCGCCTGACGCCGACCGGAGCGCCTCGACGACGCGCGCGGGCGCGGCCCCGTCGGGATTTCCCATCGAGAAGTCCACCACGTCCACGCCGCGCGCGATGGCGGCGTCTCGCAGGCGGTCGGTGATGGTGAACACGTAGAGCGGAAGGCGCTTCACGCGCGCGAAGGCCTCGGGGTCGTTGAAAGTTTTCATGCGGGTCGCCCAAATTGCCGAAAGCGCGACCGCTTGGCAAGTGGTCTGCGCGGCGGCTGCAACAACGAGAAAGATCTAGGCTTCTTCGGTGGCGAGGCGCGCGCCGCAGCCGGGGCATCGCTCATCGGCGGCGATCGTCCCGCACCGGCTGCAGCGTCGGGGCTCGCGGCGGGCGGGCTCGGGGGCGCTCGGCTGGTACGTGGCGAGCTTCATCCCGCAGGCCGTGCAGAAGACGTCGCCCGGCGCGCCCTGCCGGCGGCAGTAGCGGCAGGTCGGGGCGGCGAACCAGTCGGGCGGCGGCGATCGCACCGGCTCGGGCGCCCGCTCCACGTCCGCGACCGCCTCGATCCGCATCGCGGGGACCGGCTCGGCCGCGGTCCGCTCGATCCACCCCGCTGCCTCGTCGCCCATCGCGACGGTGGCCGCGGCCAGCAGGGTCGGCTCGAGGTCGGGGAGCGGCGCGGGATCCGACCCTGGGGCCGCCTCGAGGCGGGTCGGCTCGAGCCCGTCGATCGGCGGCGTCGGCTCCACGACGACGCCGGGGCCCGTGAGGTGCTTCCCGCACAGGTCGCAGCTGTCGCCACGCTCCTGCGGGTGCTCGCACACGGGGCAGACCGGCATCGCCGGATGATACCAGATCAGGGGGTGGCGCCAGTCAGCGGGACGAACCGCACCGGCAGCAGATCGGAAGTGCTGTTGACGCCGTCGTGGCCGCGCTGGTGCACCTTGAGCCACTGCACGTCGGGATCGGCGCCGACCGGGATCACCATGATTCCCCCCGGCGCGAGCTGCGCGAGGAGTGGCTCCGGGATCGCCGCCGGCGCGGCGGTCACGATGATGCGGTCGAAGGGCGCGGCCTCGGGCCAGCCCTGGCGGCCGTCTCCGACGCGCAGCCGCACGTTCTCGAGGTGCAGCGTCGCGGTGAGCAGCTGCGCCGCTTGCGCCGCCAGCTCGGGCACGATCTCGACCGAGTACACCTCGCGCGCGAGGAGCGCGAGGAGGGCGGTCTGGTACCCCGAGCCCGTGCCGATCTCGAGGACGCGCTCGCCCCCGGCGAGGCGGAGCGCCTGCGTCATGAAGGCGACGATGAAGGGCTGCGAGATGGTCTGCCCGTGGCCGATGGGGAGCGGGCGGTCCGCTTCGGCGTCGCGCCGGAGCGACGGCGGCACGAAGAGCTGCCGCGGCACCTGCTCGATCGCGGCGAGCACGCGCTCGTCGTGGATCCCCATCCCGGAGAGCTGTCTCGCGAGCGCGTGGCTCACGAGGACATTCTAAGGAATACGAAGCTAGCCGACCTGCCCCAGCGACAGACGCTCGGCCCAGCGCTCGCCGAGCGCCTCGGCGGCAGCCGCGTGCTCGGGACGGGAGAGCTCGGGGTCGGCCTCGACGATCGCGAACGCCTCCTCGCGCGCCTCCTCGAGGATGGCCTCGTCCCGGTAGAGATCGGCGATCTCGAGGAGCTTCTGCCCCGACTGCCGCGTCCCGAGCAGCTCTCCCCAGCCGCGGATGCGCAGGTCGGCGCGGGCGATCTCGAACCCGTCCTGCGTCGCCTCCATGACGCGCAGCCGCTCGCGCCCCTCGTCGCCGGCGCGCTTGAAATGCGCGACGAGGAGGCACACGCTCTTCGCGGCGCCGCGGCCGACGCGCCCGCGGAGCTGGTGGAGCTGCGAGAGCCCGAAGCGCTCGGCGTGCTCCACGATCATGACGCTCGCGTTCGGGACGTCCACCCCGACCTCGATGACGGTCGTCGCGACGAGGACGGCGATCTCGCCCGAGCGGAAGCGCGCCATCACCGCCTCCTTCTCCTCGGCCTTGAGCTGGCCATGGACGAGGCCCACCGCGTGCGGGGCGAAGACGCGGGCCAGCTCGGCGGCGCCGCTCGTCGCGTCGGCGAGGTCGCTCTTCTCCGACTCGGCGACGAGCGGATAGACGACGTAGGCCTGCCGCCCCGCGTCGATCTCGCGGCGCGCCAGGTCGTAGGCCTTCCTGCGCTGCGAGTCGCCGTACACCTTCGTCTCGACGGGCGTCCGCCCCGGGGGCAGCTCGCCGATCTTGGAGTGGTCGAGATCGCCGTAGACGGCGAGCGCCAGCGTGCGGGGGATGGGGGTCGCGGTCATCACCAGCACGTCGGGCCGGCCGCCCTTCGCGATGAGCCGGGCGCGCTGCAGGACGCCGAACCGGTGCTGCTCGTCGATGACGACGAGCCCGAGCCGGTCGAGCCCGACGTCCTCCTCCAGGAGCGCGTGCGTGCCGACCGCGATGCGCGCGCGCCCCGCCGCGAGCGCCTGGCGCGCCGCGCGCTGCCCCTTGCCGCGCGCCTGCGCGCCGACGAGCGCCAGCTCGAGGCCGGTGCCCTCGAGCCACGCGCGCATGGTGCGCGCGTGCTGCTCGGCCAGGATCTCGGTGGGCGCCATGAGCGCCGCCTGCCACCCGGAGCGCACCGCCAGCATCATCGCGGCGAACGCGACCGCCGTCTTGCCGCTGCCGACGTCGCCCTGCAGGAGCCGGTTCATCGGCTCGGGCCGGCCCATGTCGCGCGCGATCTCGCCGAGCGCGCGCCGCTGCGCGCCGGTGAGCGTGAAGGGCAGGAGCCCCGCCACCTCGGCGACGCGCGCCGGCGCGACGTCGAAGGCGATCCCCGGTTCGCGCCGGATCCCGCGGCGGCGCAGCGCGAGCGCGAGCTGGAGGAAGAAGAGCTCCTCGAAGACGAGGCGGCGAAAGGCGGGGGTTGCGCGCTCGGCCGCGTGCACGGGGTCCGTGCCGGGGGGCGGGAAGTGCGCCTGCCGCAGCGCGTGCCCGGCCGCGAGCAGCTGGCGGTGCTCGCGCACCGAGCGCGGCAGGTCGTCCACCGCGAAGGGCGCGACCTCGTCGCAGAGCCGCTTCATGAGCTTGCGGAGCGCCGGGTGCTGGTAGTCGGCGGGGCCGGCGTAGACCGGGACGATGCGCCCGAAGTTGGCGGAGTCGCCGGGCGAGAGCCTCTCGACCTCGGGCTGGCTCATCTGGCGGCGGCCGCCGAAGCCCTCCGTCACCTTGCCCGAGACGAGGATCGTCTCGCCCGCCGCGAACTGGCGCATGCGCCAGGGCGGCGGATTGAAGAAGACGAGGTCGAGCCGCCCGCTCGCGTCGGAGAGCTCGACCTTCAGCATGGGCTTGCCGCTGCGCATGCGCGCAGGCCGCGTGGCGCGCACCTGCCCGAGGGCGATGCCCTCCTCGCCGACGCGGAGATCGCCGAGGCGCCGGGCCACCGTGCGATCCTGGTACGCCTTGGGCCAGAACGAGAGCGCCTGCTCGACGGTGAGGTGGCCGCGCTCTTCCAGCAGCGCGCGCGGCGCCGGATGGGCGCGCGGCACCTCCGCGAGCTTCTGGCGCAGCCGCGCCCGGCGCGCCTGCCGCTCCGCGCGCGTCGTCGGCTCGGGCGGGAGCGGGGGCTCGGGGTCGGCGGCGCGGGCGATCGTCGTCGTCGCGGGCTCGTGGTCGTCCCAGATGGCGAGGTCGGGGGCGGCGGGTTTCGTCCCCCTCCCTCCGCTTGCCTTCCAGGGAGAGGGGGACGGAACGCTCGGGATCGCAGTGGCTGGCTTCCTCGCGTCCACCCTGCCCCTCGCCGCCAGCTCGCGGAGATCGTCGGGCACGGGGATGAGCGTGGAGAGGTTCCCGGCGACGCGCGCCAGCACGCGCTTCTTGTCCGGCGCGGGGAGCCGGTCGAACCCGTCCGCGTCCGCCGCGAGCGCGCGCAGCGCAGCGGAGTCGGGCGCCCCTGCGGCCCGCGCGCGCACCACGGCGCCGCGGAGCAGCTCCTCGAAGGCGGTGAGCCGCGGGAGCGCGGCGAATCCGTCGCGGACCGCGAACCGGAGCGGCGGGACGAGGGCGGCGAGGTGGTGCGCCGCCTCGGCGGCGTCGCCGCCGCCCGGAGGTCGATTGCCGCCCACACCCGCCGGCACGTCGAATCCCTCCCGGCTACGCCCCGTCGGCCGGGAGCTCCTCCTCGACGAACTCGACCGCGTTGATCTCGTACTCGCGCTCGCCGCCGGGCGTCGTGAACTTCACGACGTCGCCCTCCTGCTTGCCGATCATGGCCCGGGCGATCGGCGAGGTGACGCTGATCTTCCCCTGCTTCAGGTCGGCCTCGAGCTCGCCCACCACCTGGTAGCGCACCTCGTCGCCCGACTCCGAGTCGGAGACGGTGACGGTGGCGCCGAAGACGACGCGGTCGCCCTTCAGCTTGCCGATCTCGATCACCTCGGCGCGCGCGATCCAGTCCTCGACCTGGAGGAGGCGGCCCTCGAGGTGCGACTGCTTGTCCTTGGCGGCGTGGTACTCCGCGTTCTCGGAGAGATCGCCGTGGGAGCGCGCCTCCGCGATCTCCCTCACGATCTTGGGGCGCTCGATCGCCTTCAGCCGCTTCAGCTCTTCCTTGAGCCGCGCGAGCCCGGTCTTGGTGATGGGCATGCGAGTCGTGGGCATGGCCTGCCTTCCGAGGAAAAAAACCGCGGCCGCCCTCTCGGGGCGGCCGCTGGAGTGGATCGTGCTTCAGCGCGCGTGGGATGTCAACCGGGCGTCACTCCCGAGCGCGGTGGTACTCCTGGAGCGAGCGAGCCTCGGGGCGCCCGGCCCTCGCAGCCTCGATCGCGCCGACGGCCGCGCGGGCGCCGGTCAGGGTGGTGAAGTAGGGCACGCCCTTCATGAGGGTCTCACGCCGGATGGAGTAGCTGTCGGCGATCTCGCGCTTGCCCGCCGTCGTGTTGAACACGAGGTGGACGTCTCCGTCCTTGATGCGGTCCACGACCGACGGGCGTCCCTCCTGCACCTTCAGGACGGGCGTGGCCGGCAGCCCGCGCTCGGCGAGGAACGCGGCCGTGCCCCGCGTCGCGATCACCTCGAACCCGAGGTCGACGAGGCGCTTGCAGATCTCGGCCACGCCCGGCTTGTCGGCGTCCTTCACCGAGACGAACGCGCGCAGCGTCTCGCCCGTCCGTGGCAGCGTGTTGCCGGCGGCCGCCTGCGCCTTCCAGAAGGCGCTGTAGAAGTCCGCCGCGATCCCCATCACCTCGCCGGTGGAGCGCATCTCGGGGCCGAGCACCGTGTCGACGCCGCGGAACCGGGCGAAGGGGAAGACCGCCTCCTTCACCGAGACGTGTCGCGGGCGCAGCATCTCGCGAACCCCCTGCTCGCGCAGCGTCTTGCCCACCATCGCGAGCGCCGCCACCTTCGCGAGCGGCAGCCCCGTCGCCTTGCCCACGAACGGCACCGTCCGGCTGGCGCGCGGGTTGACCTCGAGGACGTAGACGTCGCCGCCCTGGATGGCGAACTGCACGTTCATGAGCCCCTTCACGTCGAGCTCGCGCGCGAGCGCGATGGACTGGCGCTCGATCTCCGCGATCAGCACGGGCGAGAGGCTGAAGGGCGGCAGCGCGCACGCCGAGTCGCCGGAGTGGATGCCGGCCTCCTCGATGTGCTCCATCACCCCGCCGACGACGACGTCCGTCCCGTCGGACACGACGTCCACGTCCACCTCGGCCGCGTCGCGCAGGAAGCGGTCCACCAGCACCGGGCGCTCGTCCGAGGCCTGCACAGCCTCCGTGAGATAGGTGCGGAGATCGGCGTCGTCGTAGACGACCTCCATCGCGCGGCCGCCCAGCACGTAGGACGGGCGCACCATGACCGGGTAGCCGATGCGCCGCGCCACCGCGAACGCCTCCTCGGCGCTGCGCGCCATCCCGTTCTCGGGCTGCCGCAGCTTCACCTTGTCGATGAGCTGGGAGAAGCGCTCCCGGTCCTCCGCCCGGTCGATGGCGTCGGGGCTCGTGCCCAGGATCGGCACCGACAGCTCGTGGAGCGGCACCGCCAGCTTGAGCGGCGTCTGGCCGCCGTACTGGACGATGAGGCCCTCGGGCTTCTCCACGCGGACGATCTCGAGGACGTCCTCGAGCGTGAGCGGCTCGAAGTAGAGGCGGTCGGACGTGTCGTAGTCGGTCGAGACCGTCTCCGGGTTGCAGTTGACCATGATGGTCTCGAACCCGGCCTCCCTCAGCGCGAAGGACGCGTGGACGCAGCAGTAGTCGAACTCGATCCCCTGCCCGATGCGGTTCGGTCCGCCGCCCAGGATCATGATCTTGCGGCGGTCGGTCGGCGCCGCCTCGCACTCCTCCTCGTACGTCGAGTAGAGGTAGGGCGTGTAGGCCTCGAACTCGGCGGCGCAGGTGTCGACCCGCTTGAAGACCGGGTGCACGCCGGCCCGCCAGCGCGCGTCGCGCGCGTCGTTCTCGCGAAGCCCGGCGAGCGCGGCGAGCCGCTTGTCGGAGAAGCCCATCCCCTTGACGCGCTTCCACTCCGCCGCGCCCTGGGGCAGCGCCTTCGCGAGCGCCGCCTCCTCCTTCACGATGCCGTCGATCTCGCGCAGGAACCACGGGTCGATGGCGGTGATCTCGTACACCTCGTCGACGGCGATCCCGGCCCGCAGCGCCTCGCCCACCCAGAAGATCCGGTGCGCGCGCGGCACGCGCATCTCGTCGCGGATGCGGTCCCGCTCGGTGTCGGTGAAGGGGTCGCCCGGGCGCTTCCCGAGCGGCGACTCGAGCCCGGCCTTGTCGATCTCGAGGCCGCGCAGCGCCTTCTGGAAGCTCTCCTGGAAGGTGCGGCCGATGGCCATCACCTCGCCCACCGACTTCATCGCCGTGGTGAGCGTGTCGTCCGCGCCCTTGAACTTCTCGAAGGCGAAGCGCGGGACCTTCGTCACCACGTAGTCGATCGTCGGCTCGAAGCTCGCCGGCGTCTCGCGCGTGATGTCGTTCTTGATCTCGTCGAGCGTGTAGCCGACGGCGAGCTTGGCCGCGATCTTCGCGATGGGAAACCCGGTCGCCTTCGACGCCAGCGCCGAGCTGCGCGAGACGCGGGGGTTCATCTCGATGACGACCTGCCGCCCGGTCCGCGGATGGACGCCGAACTGGATGTTGGAGCCGCCCGTGTCGACGCCGATCTCGCGGATGATGCGGACGCTCGCGTCGCGCATCCGCTGGTACTCCTTGTCCGTGAGCGTCTGGATGGGCGCGACCGTGATGGAGTCGCCGGTGTGGACGCCCATCGGATCGACGTTCTCGATGGAGCAGATGATGACGACGTTGTCGTTCCTGTCGCGCATCACCTCCAGCTCGTACTCCTTCCAGCCGATGATCGACTCCTCGACGAGGATGGTGTGGGTGGGCGAGAGCTGGAGGGCGCGCCGCGCCAGCTCCTCGAACTCCTCGCGGTTGTAGGCGACGCCGCCGCCCTCCCCGCCCATGGTGAACGAGGGCCGGATGATGACGGGGAACCCGATCTCGTCGGCGATGCGCTTCGCCTCGGCCCAGGAGGTGGCGTACCCCGACTTCGGCATCTCCACGCCGATGCGCGCCATCGCCTGCTTGAAGAGCTGCCGGTCCTCCGCCTTCTCGATCGCCTCCAGCGAGGCGCCGATGAGCTGGACGCGGTGGCGCTCCAGCGCGCCGTTCTTCGCGAGCGCGACCGCGAGGTTCAAGGCCGTCTGGCCGCCCAGCGTGGGAAGGAGCGCGTCCGGCTTCTCGCGCGCGAGGATCTGCTCCGCGAACTCGGGCGTGATGGGCTCGATGTACGTCCGGTCCGCGAACCCCGGATCCGTCATGATCGTCGCCGGGTTCGAGTTGAGGAGGACGACCTCGAAGCCCTCCTCCTTCAGCGCCTTGCAGGCCTGCACGCCGGAGTAGTCGAACTCGCAGGCCTGACCGATGACGATCGGCCCGGAGCCCACGATCATGATCTTCTTGATGTCGGTGCGGCGGGGCATGGGACGCGCAAGCTAGCACAACCCATGCCGGTCTGGAACGCGTCCGCGGCGGTCGAAAAGCGCCCGCCGGAGCGCCCGGAAGACACGCGCCGGCTCGACCTCATGAGCTCGCGCTCTCACCGGCCGCGCGGCCCCCGCCGTCCTTGCGCCGGGCCTCGCGGAGGGCGTCGAGGAGCTTCCTCACGCGCGGGAACCGCTCGGCGAGCGCCGCGATCATCGGGGCCGGGAAGCGGATGACGGCGAGCTCGCTCCGCGCGGTGACGGTCGCGGTCCGCACCCGCTCGCCCAGCACGACGAGCTCGCCGAAGTAGGCGCCGCGCTCGAGCGTTCCAATCTCGACCGGGCCCTTCGCGTCCCGCTCCGCCGTGACCACCGCGGCGCCGTCGTAGACGAGGAACAGGTCGTCGCTCGCGTCGCCCCGGCCGACGACCACCTCGCCGGGCGCGAACCCCTGGACGTCCGCCAGCTTGAGGAGATCCTCGCGCGTGGCGTCGTCGAGCGTCTTGAACAGGAGGCTCGCGCCGATGAAGGCGCTCGTG